>CAZMLD010000155.1:0-5740 GCA_964566975.1 uncultured Thiotrichaceae bacterium
AAAGGGGCTGTTTTATGCGTTTCATAAATTGTGCTTAGGTTTTTAGAGGTGCCCTCTATTATTTCTGCTGCTGTTATTGCTGCTGCTGACGCCCAACAATAACCGTTACCATTCGCTCAGGATGAAGCCTGCGTGTCAGTGCATCATTAATTTTATCGACATCAACGGCGTTAACGTTGTCAATAAAACGGTCCAAATGATCCAGCGGTAAACCGTAGAACCCGATCATTGCAATATAACCAAGCAATTTGCTATTGCTGTCGATATTTAATGGAAAACTGCCAGTAATGTTACTTAAACTCGCTGCTAACTCGTCTTTTTCTGGTCCTTCTGCCACGTATGTTTTTAGCAATTCATTAAGCAAACTTAATGCCTGTTCGGTTTGCTCGTTTTTAGTTTGCATCGACATGGCAAACACGCCTTTTTCACGCAGTGGTGAGAAATAACTACGCACGCTATATGCCAAGCCTTTGTCTTCACGAATAACTTCAACCAGTCGAGAGGAAAAGCCGCTGCCACCAAAAGGGTGGTTGGCGACAAACAGGCTAAAATAATCTTTATCGCCGCGTTTCATGCCCGGTTGCCCAACAAAAATGTGCGTTTGTGTTGAAGGAAAATCAATAATGATTTTTTTCGCTGCAGTTAACGGTTTCACCGCTGGTAACGCGGGGGCTTTTTCACCAGCAGGCAAACTCGATACTATGGCATTCACAATATCTTCTGCCTGCTGTCGATCGACATTGCCGACAATAGCAATAGTGGCATTGCTGGCGACATAGTGTTGCCGGTAAAATTGAATGACATCATCAAGGCTTAGGTTTTCCAGACTCTCTCGGCTACCAGAGGCAGGCGAAGCATAAGGATGGTCACCAAAAACCGCTTTATTAAACGCTTCACTTGCCAACGCAGAAGGCGATTGCTGTCGTGCTTTAAGCGCAATTTTCATTCTGTTCAGCTCACGTAAATAGGCATCTTGAGGGAAGTCAGGCTGAGTTAATACCTTTGTCAGTCCGTCGATGGCAACCTTTAAATAACGCGGCTCGGTTAAACTACGCACACCAACCAGTGCCATATCGCGCGCTGAGTCGTAACTGACTTGCGCGCCAACAGACTCAAATAATTGTGCAATCTGCTTTGCATTTTTGCCTGCTGCGCCTTCGGCTAACAGTCTATTGGTTAAGGCGGCGAGGCCGCTCTCGCCATTGTCTCTGGCACTGCCCGCATCAAACACAATTCGCACATCCAGCATCGGCAGTTCTGTTGCTGGTACGAATAGTACATTGGCACCGTTTGCCGTCTGCCAAGTCTGAATTTCTGGCGTAGCATGAACGCCAACACTGAATAGCAACAAGCAGAGAAACCCATTAACCGATATCATCGCTTTTGTTGTGATTTTATTGAGCATGGCTAGCTCCTTCGGTAGTTGGGGAGGCAGCTTCACTTTCGCTATTCGTTTCCATCGGTAAAGGATCCAGCACCGCCACCGTCAAACCGGTATCAATTAAATATTTATTTGCCACCTGCTGCACCTGCTCTGCGGTTACTGCCAGAATTTTTTCTACATATTCATCTTTTATTTGCCACGGAAAGCCCATGGTTTCTAACATGCCGACTTCCATCGCCTGATAAAAGATTGAGTCCTGCTGAAATACCTGAGCGGCAACAACCTGCGCTTTTACCCGATCCAGTTCTGCTGCATCTGGCATCTGCCTCTGTATTTTATTTATTTCTTCGCGAAGAGCAAATTCAAGCACGTCGATGGTCACGCCATCGTTTGGTATTGCCGCCAGTATAAACAGCGTCTCATGTCTGGAGGTCATGCTATAGCTGGCACTGGCGCTGGCGGCAATCTGCTGACCACGCACCAGGTTGCTACTCAGACGCGCACTGCTGCCACCATCGAGCACACCCGCCAGCACTTCCAGGGCATACAACTCCCACTCATTGTCCTGAGTTTCTTCACTGCGCGATAACACGGGCACTTTATAACCCATAATCAGATAAGGCAGTTTTGCTGGTACTTCAACCGTTACTCGCTGTATGCCAAGCTGTCTGGTTTCATGTCTGGGTTTTAACTGTGGTATTTCTGAGGCAGGTATATGACCAAAATAGCGTTTTGCCAGTTTAAATACCTCCTCTGCTTTTACATCGCCAGCGACCACCAGAATTGCATTATTTGGCGCATACCAGGTTTCATACCATTGCTGCACGTCATCGAGGGTCAATGTTTTTAGATCTTCCATCCAGCCGACAATCGGTCGGCGGTAAGGACTGTTAGTATAGGCAACCGCATTAAATCGCTCGAAAGTGAGCGCCTTGGGCTTGTCGTCAGTGCGCCAACGGCGCTCCTCTTTGACCACTTTCATTTCTTTTATAAATTCATCTTCTTCAAACTCCAGGTTCTGCATGCGGTCAGCCTCTAGTTTGAACAGTAACGGCAGGCGATCTTTGGCTATCCGCTGAAAAAAAGCGGTAAAATCCTGACCAACAAAAGCATTTTCTTTGCCACCATTAGCCGCAACAATTTCTGAAAATTCACCATCAGGAAATCTTTCTGTGCCTTTAAACATCATATGTTCCAGCACATGCGAGATGCCGGTAATACCATCATGCTCATAACTGGCACCTACTTTGTACCAGACCTGCGACACCACCACGGGAGCACGGTGATTTTCAACCACCAGCACTTTTAAGCCATTCGACAAAGTCAGTGATTTAACTGATTCGTCTGTATTCTTGTCTTCGCCTTGGTGAGCGACCCCCGGCTGTTTATTGTTATACAGCACCACGCCCAACACCAGCGTTGAAATAACAACCAATCCTGCAACTAACTTCATCTTCATTATTAACTCTTTATTGTTGTATGACTGTTTAGCCCTAACTGGGCATCCCTTTTTATAGTACTAAAGCATTAAACCATCGAGGCTTCTCATTACTGCTTCTCGCTGCTGCCATGTGTATTCGCTGACTAGTCGCTCTGCAAGGTAATAATGTCGGACGACCAAGTCTCTACCGCATAATTATATCTTGTGGTTTTACTATTTAAGCCACATTTAATTTGGAAACTAGTGATAGAATGACTCACTATTTTATCCGACTACTGTACGAATCATCATGTTTGGCTTCATTAAACGCAAGCAAAAAAAACCTTCTGAGCCAACACAAACTGACACAGAAGCAGCCATAACGACCGCTGAGGTGGTCGTGCAAAAACCCGCAGACTTAAGCCATTCCCTGGAAAAAACCAAACGTACTTTTTCCGATGGTATGGCTGATTTTTTCCTCGGCAAAAAAGCGATTGATGATGCCTTACTCGATGAGCTGGAATCACGCTTACTCAGTGCGGATGTTGGCGTTGATGCTACCACAACTATCATCAACGATTTGCAAAACAATATTTCTCGAAAAGTTATTCGTGATGCCGACTCCTTGCATCTTAAATTAGCCGAAATCATGAAAGCTATTTTACAACCCTGCGAGCAAGCTCTCGATTCTGTTATCGCCAGCAGCAGCAAAAAACCGTTTGTTATCCTTGTTGTTGGCATCAATGGTGCTGGGAAAACCACCAGCATTGGCAAGCTAGCGCACCATTTCAAGCAACAGGGAAAATCAGTCATGTTAGCTGCAGGTGATACTTTTCGCGCTGCAGCAGTCGAACAGCTACAACAATGGGGGCAACGTAATGACGTACCGGTCATTGCTCAAGGTGCTGGCGCAGACCCCGCATCGGTTATCTTTGACGCTGTAGCCTCAGCAAGTTCAAAAAATATTGATATCATTATTGCCGATACCGCTGGTCGCTTGCACACGCAGGCTAATTTAATGGACGAGCTGGCAAAAATAAAACGCGTTCTTGGTAAACTTGATGCCAGTGCGCCTCACGAAACGCTGATTGTTATGGATGCTGGCTTCGGTCAAAATGCGTTACACCAGGTACAGCAATTCCATGACAGCATTGGCCTGACTGGGCTGGCAGTCACCAAACTCGATGGCACAGCAAAAGGCGGTATTTTATTTTCCATTGCTAAAACCCTGAACCTGCCCGTGCGTTTTATTGGTGTTGGCGAAGGCATCAACGATCTTCGTGCCTTTAAAGCGGATGAATTTGTTGAGGCTCTACTGGACTAAAGCCGTGAACAGTCAATGCTAAGGAGTACCAGCCTAAAATCATCTTTCTTTCGCGGTTTACTATTTGCTGCTCACTACTGCCATGATTCATTTTGATAATATTAGCAAGCGTTATCCTAGCGGCTATGATGCCTTAAGCCGCATCAACCTGCGTCTGGCAAAGGGACAAATGGTCTTTCTCACTGGTCATTCTGGGGCGGGAAAAAGTACCCTGCTCAAATTAATTGCCATGATTGAGCGCCCCACCCGCGGTCATATTTTTCTCGATGGGGTAAACCTCAATAACATCAGCAATCGAAAAGTCCCTTACATACGCCGTAACATCGGCATCATTTTTCAGAACCATCATCTGTTATATGACCGAGCGGTGTTTGATAATGTTGCCATGCCGCTGATTATTCAGGGCTACCGCCACCAGGAAATTCACAAACGGGTACGCGCGGCACTTGACCAGGTGGGCTTATTAAAAAAAGAAAAAGCCGCGCCAATTACCCTTTCCGGTGGTGAGCAACAACGCGTTGGCATCGCCCGCGCCATTGTTCATAAACCGTTATTATTGCTCGCTGATGAACCTACTGGCAACCTAGACCCTGAACTTTCACTGGAAATCATGCAACTCTTTGCACGCTTTAACCAAGTCGGCACCACGGTATTAATCGCCAGCCACGACCTTGACCTAATTAAACACATGGGTTCACCGATGATTAGCTTGCAGGGCGGTAAAATCAGCCACAATGGCTTACCTTTTACCATGCCGCCCAATAAGACTTATGCGTAACCGCCCACCCAGAAAAACGCAACTTGGCGCCTACTTTAGCAACCATATTAGCGTCAGCAAAGCGAGCTTGGCGCGTCTCTATGGGCAACCCGTTGCAACCTTAATGACAGCCCTGGTCATCGCTATCGCCCTCGCCTTACCGGTGGGTCTGTACATTGCATTAAACAATGTCGGTCAGCTTAGCGGTGACTGGGACAATTCAACACAAATTTCATTATTTCTGCATACCCATGTCGAAGAACAGGCTGCACAAAAGCTCATGCAGCGTCTACAAAAACATAAAAACATAAAACAAATCGAACTCATCAATAAAGCACAGGGGCTGCAACAGTTCAGGGAAGCGTCGGGTTTTGGCGATGCCCTGAAATACCTCGATAGCAACCCTCTGCCCATTGTTCTGGTGGTTTACCCTGAGTTCCATAAGCAACAGCCCGATAGAATCACACACCTGGTTAAGGAATTAGGAAAAAACAACCTGGTTGAACTGGCGCAACTGGACGTACAGTGGGTCAAACGCCTTCATACCATCCTGGAAATTGCCAAACGCGCCATCCTGCTCATCAGCACCATGCTATCGATTGCGGTACTGTTAATTATTGGCAATACCATCCGGCTGGATATCCAGAATCGTCGTGATGAGATTGAAGTATCAAAACTCATTGGTGCCTCTGATGCTTTTATCCGCCGCCCCTTTTTATACACCGGCATCTGGTACGGTGCAATGGGTGGCATGTTGGCGTGGCTCATCACGCAGATTTCACTGCTGCTAATGGCAAACCCGATTCTCAATTTGGCCATTTTGTACCACAGCGATTTTCGCCTTAGTGGACTGGG
>CAZMLD010000156.1:0-5697 GCA_964566975.1 uncultured Thiotrichaceae bacterium
AAAATCCAGAATTGAAATGGATCTAGCACAAATAAAAGATTTGATGTCAGTCAGGCAGTCCAATGTAGTGGCTGCATAAGTTGCAGGGTTAATGAAAAATAATTGCATTATTATTTTGTCTCCGTGTGTGTCCTGACCTTAATTTTAACAATGTCACTGCTAACATTTTAAACTGATTAGCGTACTGAGAAAGCGAATGAGATATAAAGAAAGAGAAAGTACAGAGCAGGAAATTAATATATCACCGCTGATTGATATTGTTTTTATCCTGCTTATCTTTTTTATGGTTAGTGCCACTTTTGTTAAAGACTACGACCTGGATATTAATCGTCCAAAAGCATCGAGTGCGACACCGTCTTCAACAAAAGCAATAAGAATACATATTGATTCATCGGGTGATACTTTCATTGATGGTAAACCTGTCCGCACTTGGGTTATACAAAGTTACGTGCGAGAGAAACTTGATGCAGGCGGAGATTCAACCGTATTAGTTGTGTCCGATCGAGGTGTGTCAGCAGGCAAGTTGATTGAAGTTGTTGACCAGGCTCGCATGGCAGGTGCTGCCAGTGTCGGTGTTATCACCGATCAGGAAGGAGGTTGACGCTGTGGCTATTATCGAACGTAAACGTGTTCAATTAATTGCATTGGCTTGGATGTTGGCAGGTTCAGCAGCCATCTTCATGATGCTTATCATTATGAATCAGTTCGGTGAAAAACCAGAAAAAAAAATGCATGCATACTCTTCCCAATTTGAAGTAAAAAAACCGCAAATAGTCAAACCTAAAAGGCAGGAAGTGAAAAAACAGGTTAAGCAACCAGCAAAAATGGTAACGCCATTAATGCTGGAGTTGGGCTCAGATATTGCTGGTTTGGATCTTGGACTGCCTGCTTTTGTTATCGGTAATATGAATGATGCTAGCTTACTTGGCAATACCAAAGATGTGGTGATGACCAGTGATATGGTAGACACCGCCGCTAGAGCTTTAACACGAACAGCGGTTGAATTTCCTCGTCGGGCACGAGCAAGAGACATCGAAGGTTATGTGGTGATTAGTTTATTGATTGATAGAACAGGAAAGGTAACAACGGCGAAAGTAATCGAATCAGAACCTGCTGGTGTTTTTGAAGAAAAAGCATTGCAGGCAATCAGAAGATGGCTGTTTGAACCAGCGAGATATAAAGGTGAAGCCGTGGATTCATGGGCCAATCAAACCATTCGTTTTGACTTAGGTTAATAACATTAGAGTACTAGGAGCTTGTCCGAGATTGCTGAGCGAAATATTTATCATGACTAATAACTATAAAAAATTAAGCTTCAATCTAAGTCGCACAATAAGTAGTGTCAGACTGATGCGTGGCATACGTCACTATAGCTTGCTGTTTTGCAGTGTGTTTTTATTGGTGGCGTTATGGCTGCCAGTTACCGCTTATAGTAAGTCTGCTGAGGAAGTCGATTTTTTATCACTAGCCGCATTGATGATAAAAAATGACGATTATGCACGTGCTGCTGAAGCGTTAGATAAGGTTGATAAAAATAATGACAAACTGGATAGAAAACGTTTTTATACATTAAGCGGTATCATCAGTCTTAACAGAGAACTCTACCTTAAAAGCATTGCCGAATTTGAATCTGCGATTCGTGCGGGAGAAGAAAACACCGTTCTTTACGTCTATCTGGCGCAAGCTTATATGGGGCTTGAAAAATACGCAGAAACAATTGTGCAACTCGCTAAGGTGGGTGACCTTGAAAAAACAATGCCAGGTATCTGGATGCTTAGGTCACAGGCCCACTGGTTAAACAAAGATATAGGTCAAGCATGGAATGTGCTGGCTGAAGCGAAAGAACTATTTCCTCAGGAAAAAACTTTTTTACGTAACAAGATTTTTTATTCTATTGAGCTTGGCTTGTTTCAGGAAGCAGTGTCTCTTGGTAAATCGTACATTAAAAACTATGATGCCAGTGTCAATGATTATGTCTCCTTGGGTGATGCCTTACGCCAAAGTGGTGAACCGAAAACGGGGCTAAAATTTCTTGAGCTTGCCAGATTGAATTTTCCAGGTGAAAAAAATGTTTATGTGGCAATGGCACATGCTTATCTTGATTTAGACAAAACATTTGCAGCAGCAAAAATTCTTGAAGAAGGTGCAGCGTTTCATCATGAATTGCGAAAGGATTCTGCACAATTATTTAAACAGGCAGGAGACTATGACCGAGCTTTGTTTAATAACTCAATAATACTGGATCAAAAATACAAGATGCAGCAAAGAATGGCATTGTATATAGCGCTGAATAACTATGACCAGGTGCTTGCCATGTATAACGATTTGTTAAGAGTTAGATTGCTTGATGAGCCAGAATTTCAGTACGCTATGGCCTATGCCTATTTTAAAACGGGCGACTATTATGCGGCTGAAAAAAAACTTGAAACCATAACCGATGCCAGAATATTTAGAAAGGCCACCAGTTTACGAAAAATCATGGCGGACTGTGCAAATGAAAAGTGGCTGTGTTAGCTAAAGATCCTTTGATTAAGTTATGAATCGTCAACGTGTTATATTTTTACTGTTCTCTCAACAATGAGAAAAACGCAGGCGATAGCTTATGTTGCTGTTTCCCTGTTTGTTGAGAGCGGTGATAAAAAACGGGGTCTATGCCATATTGAGTGGGCTTTTATTGTAATCCAGAAATAGCAAAGTTACTTACCCCGTCATTCCTGCATGTTTTTAGCAGGAATCTACTTTTCAGACAATAGATTCCCGCTAAAAACATGCGGGAATGACGGGAAGGATAATTCTTTGGTCACAATAAAAATACACTCAATATGGCATAGACCCAAAAAACTTAACCTGTACCTTACTGTTAGCCTTATTTTCAGAAGCTCATTTTTATGTCTATAACTCTATGTCTATAAATCGTATCTTTGCAGGTGTAATTTTTTACGCCTTAACATTTGGTAGCGCCTTCGCAGAATCTAAAACGGCAGTCGTTTCTATTTTTGTCTTTCAACAGGGCGTGCCTGTCAGTGATGCCGATATTTTGTCCAATGGTGAACGAATAGGTTTTACCAATAAACTGGGTGCTTTTCATGCTCAATTAGAAGAAGGCTGGCATGAACTGGTGGTGAATTATCAGGGCTTGGAGATAAAAGAACTAAACTTGAAATTGACAGCAGATGAACGCATTCGAATCATCCTGGCTCAACCCTCGCCAGACTTCCCCACCGCCACTGACATTGAAAGTTCAGAACAAATAAAGGTGATCGGTGAAGACGATGATGCACAGAAACTTGCCTTATCTGAAACGGGTGTGTTGCAGGGTTCAGTAAGATCACTTCAAGGTAATACGCCAGTGCTAGGGGCTCGGGTTTTTATCAGCGGTATATCGGGCGCAGTTCGAACTGATGCCTATGGTCGTTTTACGGTTGACGTACCAGTGGGTGAGTATTCTATTTCTTTTGTGCACCCAAATTTTAGTACACAAATCTTTAGAAGCATCGTTGTCACTAAAGGTCAGGTAACCAGCCGTTCTGCAGAACTAACGCCAGTGGGTGATGAGCTGAGCGAGTTTGTCGTGAGTGCACCGAGCATAGAAGGCGGCTTTAGAGCGCTGGCCGACGAAAAGAGAACCAGCTCATCGTTAAAAGACGTGATTGGTGCCAAGCAAATGTCTCGTGCAGGTGCTAGTGATGCCGCCGGTGCATTAAAGCGGGTAACGGGATTAACCCTTGTCGATGGCAAATTTATTTTTGTACGCGGGCTTGGCGAGCGTTATTCCAGTACTTTGTTAAATGGTGCCAACCTGCCTAGCCCTGACCCAACTCGCCGCGTTGTGCCATTAGACCTTTTTCCAGCGGGTGTGCTCAGCGGTATTGTTGTGCAAAAAACTTACAGCCCAGATATGCCGGGTGATTTTTCTGGTGGTGTGGTGCAATTGCGAACACTGGGTGAAATACCAGAAGAACCCGAATCCAGCATCTCTATCGACATAAAACACAGCAGTAATACAACATTTAAAGAAGGTCTTGTCTATGAAGGTAGTCGCACTGATTTTATTGGCTTTGACGATGGTAGTAGGAACTTACCTGATATAGTTGATGCTGAAACGAATGGTGGCGTAAAACCGGGGCAACTCTCTGAGCTGGCAGCGCAATCTTTTCCGCAACTCTATCATGCAACCCCGTCAACACTGCCGCCGAGTATCGGTTTAGATGTGTTCTTTTCTGATGTTTTTGAACCGCTCGATGTAGATTACGGCTGGGGTTATAACTTTTCATTCAGTTATGATAACAACTGGGATCTGCGCGAAGAAACCAGAAACACATATTCTGGTGATGGTAAAGGTGGTGTGGTTTTACAAAATAAAACTAGCAGAACGCGTACGGAAAATGAAATTAGCCTGAGCAGCTTGGCGAACTTTATTCTTGAAGTCGGTGAATCGCATCGTTATGAAAGTAACACCATTTTGAGTCGGCAGACGACGAGCACGGTAGTACGTGATGAAGGATTTTTATCTGAAAATGAAATTACTATTAGAGACACCACCCTGGAGTGGCGTGAAACGCAACTGTTCAGCCAGCAATTTCGAGGTGAACATCAATATGCTGCTTTTAATGATCTTGAGCTTAACTGGTCGGCAACACTGTCACAGGCAAGGCGTGATGTGCCGTTTACCCGATACTATCGCTATGTAGAAAGTGATGAGGGCTTTTTATTAACTAGCAGTAATGTTCACCAGATACGTTATGAAACCCTGACCGACAATACTGCTGATTTTGCACTTAATTTAAGCTATCCGTTATATGACTTGTTTGGCACCTTTACAATGCTAAAACTGGGTGTGTCAAGTGTAAAAAAAGATCGTGAAAGCCAGATTTTACGTTTTAACTGGCTGTCGCCAAATAATATTGATCGCACCATTTTTCAACATGATAACCCTGAGAATATTTTTACTGATGACAATATCGGTGCAGATGGTTTTCGCCTGTTTAATGGTACTCAGCCGACAGATAATTATGTTGCTGAGCAATCACTGATGTCAATGTATCTGATGGCTGATATGGTGGTTAACGATGAATGGTCCTTTATGGCTGGCGCACGTATTGAAGATAACGAACAAACCGTTACCACTTTTGAGCTGGCTCATCCTGATGAATCCATTATTGGTAAAATTGACAGTCGGGATGTATTGCCGGCCGTTTCTTTTACCTGGGCGTTTAACAATAAGATGCAACTTCGAGGGGCAGCGAGTTCAACCTTGAACAGACCCGACTTTAAAGAGCTGTCCAGTGCGCCATATATTGACCCGATAACACGTGATGTGATGATTGGTAATCCGAACCTGAGGCAAGCAGAAGTGGTGAACTTGGACCTGCGTTGGGAGTGGTATCTTACCCATTTTGAAGGCATGTCAGTATCGCTATTTTATAAAGACTTTACCAATCCTATTGAAAAAACAAAATTAGCCGGTGGCGGTGATGCTGATGTATTCAGTTTTATTAATGCCGCCGCAGCCACCAATGCTGGCATCGAGTTAGAAGGTCGTGCCTGGCTATCACGTTTTTTTGGTAGAAGCATGCGCGGTATTTATGTTGAATCGAATTTATCATTAATCGACTCAAGTGTTGACCTCGGTACTGAAGCTGCCATATTAACCAGTAGCAATCGACCGCTACAGGGGCAGGCGCCATGGATAGTAAA
>CAZMLD010000157.1:0-2729 GCA_964566975.1 uncultured Thiotrichaceae bacterium
AGCAAAGCTAGTGGTTGACGCAGTGGTCGCTGCGGTTAAACCGGTATTACCGGTGTTCGCCGCACCTGCAAAGGCAACGGTAATGGCTGAGGCATCAGTGTCGGCTCTTGACAGAGCAATGGCGCCATTATCATTGGTTGCTGTCACCCCAGTAGTGGTGGTAATGCCATTAATCGCAGTGATTAAAGCTGCGGTATGCGCTGCGGCATCGGCACCGGCGGTTACCGCACCAACATTAAAGGCGGTGCCCAGATTGTTTGTTATGGTGATATCACCTGCAGCCAAGTCTGTGAAGGCAGCAGCTTCTGTGGTAGCTGCCGTTAAACCTGTCCTTGCTTCTGTTGCTGTCCCGCTGAGTGCGATGGTAATTGCGGTGGCATCACCCGTGCCTCTTGCGAGGGTAACTTGGTCTCCAGTCGCTGTCGCCGTCACCCCAGTGTTGCCATTAATTGCATTAATGGCAGTGGCGAGATTGGTTGCTGTGGCTGCCGCAGTTGCACCTGCAACAACTTCACCGACATCAACGGCACCGCCAAATGCATTAGTAATTGTAATGTCACCCGCTGCAACCGTTTGGGCATTGGCCGTTCTGGCTGCGACTAAACCAGATTCTGCTGCTGTGTTTGTACCCGTTGCTGCAACGACTATAGAGTTATTGCCGCCTGCCGCATTATTGGTCAGGGTTACTTGATTGGTATCGGTTAGCGTTGCCACCACATTAGTAGTTCCAGTCTGCACATTAATAGCAGCTACTACATTGGTTGCCTGTGCTATTGCCTCTGCTGCTGCATCAGCACCAGTACCTGCAGCCACTGCACCTATTGCTACACCATTGATGGTAAGGTCGCCAGCAGCAATATCACCCACCGTTACTGCGCTGACACCCGCAACTGTAGTATTCGTTGTTCCCCCTACTGCGGTTATGGCAATACCTGCAACCGATGGCGCACTGGGTGTGCCTGAGATGACTGCACCCGTTACCGTTGCATTCGCTAAGCTGCCTTCAATTGCCACACCAGAAACCGTTGCCACATTGGTTGCTGCGGTGCTTCCTAAACTACTAATTTGAGTGTTGATGATGCTGTTGACTGAAATGGTTTCACCCGCATTGGCACCTACCTGAAAAGACTGGTTGGCAAAACTGCCATCGAGCAAGTTAATGCCGTTAAAGTTGGTTTGGCTAGCAATACGGTTAATCTCGTTTTTCAGTTGTTGTGCCTCTGTATCCAGTGCAGCGCGATCGGAGGTACTGTTTGAGGCATTGACAGACTGCACGGCAAGCTCACGAATACGCTGCAATGCGCTGCTGACACTATCTAGCGAACCCTCAGCGGTTTGTGCCAGTGAGATGCCGTCGTTGGCGTTACGCATGGCAACATTCATGCCGCGAATCTGGGTGCTCATACGTTCAGAAATAGCAAGTCCGGCAGCGTCATCTTTTGCGCTGTTAATACGCAGACCCGATGACAGGCGTTGTAATGAGGTAGCAAGATCACTGGATGATTCACTCAGGTTACGTTGCGCATTAAGTGAGGCAACATTGGTGTTGATGGTTAAGGCCATGATGGTTCTCCAAGAACTAGCAGATATACGACCGACATGGTGTATTTACTGCTTCTATTGACCTTAACGACCCATTACTGGAAAACTTTAATGTGTTTTTCATTTTTTCATGATTCTTATGCTGGTGCGGGTAACTAATAATCTCGTTGCTACGCTGTTATGTGAGAACGTGTAACGCACTTATTGGATTCAAGCGTTACACTTTAGCTTAGGTATGCATTCCCACGCAGGCGCATGGCAACGAGTATTAATTCGCTGATTGTATTTTCACTGGTTTACACCTGCACGCAAGCTGTGATTTCCTGTTGCTTGGCAGCAGTGGCTGTTGCAAATGTTTCTTTGTGTAGCTCGTCAGGGCTGTTGTTATGGTTCATGACGTTTTCCATGTTTTCGACTGCATTCACGACTGGCTTCGCCGTCATATTTTTTGCCAGTGTTTGTAATTTCGACAACTCGTTATGGCTGTCATTATTTTTTTTGTCCATCGACAACAAGATTCTATACTGCACAATAGCATCATCATAACGCGCCATTTTTGTGTATAACTGGGCGAGACGTTTATGCACGACTAAATACTGCGGGTCTGCTGGTTCAAGCATGGCACTGGCGGCGTTTAATATTTCTGTCGCTACGCTAAACATGTTTATCTGGCAGGCGATATCTGCAAGTGCATGCAGTGCGGTGATGTTTTCTGGCTGTTGTTGCAGCACTTCCTGAAATAAACAGTTTGCCTGTTGTAACTGGTTTTGTGCAAAATAATGTTGTGCTTTTGCCAGTGTTTTTTGAACGTAGCCGTTTTTTGTTTTTTTATTTTTCGGTGCTATTGTTTTATCTCTGATTTTTTTATGTGCATTTTTCATCCCGTCATCCCTTGCTGTCATTTAAGTACACGTTGTTATTGCTCTGCCTTTGCGCTCTGTTCCTGCGTGTGAACGAGAGCAATCAAATCATTACAAAAAATTAAACAGTGACAGCCCCTGAATTTTTACAAAACTTTGCTGCGATGCTTGGAGCGCCACTAATTGTTGTTCAAAACGGCTAATGGCTTCTGCATAGTCCAGATCTTGCAGACTGGAACGGTTTATTTGTAATAAGTGTGAAAAGCTGTCATTGGCTGCGCGTTGTCCATCAATGGCATGTAAACGTGCGCCGATGGTTGCTCTTGA
>CAZMLD010000157.1:2829-5684 GCA_964566975.1 uncultured Thiotrichaceae bacterium
TCTCGGGTATGTTGCAATAAATTACCGACTTCGGATAACACGCTTTCTGCACTGGATAGGCGCATTTCGGCAAAACCGGCATTGCGCTGAAACTGTTTTGTGGTCTCGATAACCTGATCGAGGTCGAGAATACGAGTGGTTGCGGCGATGTCATCGCTGGGGGTTAAGATGCGTAAGCCAGTAGACAGTTGTTGCTGTGTCTTTGCCACTTCTGTCTGTTTACTTAACATGGTGGTGACCGCTTGCTGAAACATTTGTGCAGTGGACAGTTGCATGTTATTACCTCGTTACTCGTAGTATGGTGTCGAAGAGTGTGTTGGCAACCGAAATCACCTGCGCGGCGGCTTGGTATGCCTGTTGTAAGCGAATCAGGTTGGCGGCTTCTTGGTCGAGATTGACCCCTGAGACAGCAGCACGTGCCAGTATGGCTTGATCTAACACCCGCGTTTGTGCCAGTGCGTTGAGTTCTGCCTGTTTGGTACCGGTGCCAACATCGGCGACCAACGAACGATAACTGTCATTAAGGCTGGCTGTGCCATTTGCCATGAGTTTGCTGGTGGCAAGGGCAGCCAGTTGCAGAGCGTTGCGGTTATCGCCAACACCACCGGTATTGTATTCGGTGCTAAAGGTATCACCTACCGCTGGTGCGCCACTTATTTGAATGCGGTAACCGTGGTCAATACCCCCTGGTGTGGGGAATATATGTGCGCCTGTTGCGGGGTTATAGGCGATGCCTGATTCCAGTAATACGGGTGCTGCTGGATTGCTGTTGTCATAAACATCAAAGCTGTTGCTGGCGGTAAATCGTATTAACAACGGCGATGCCAGCTGACCTGCGCTCTGAAAGTTGGCGTTATTAATATCGCTAATAACCGCAGCAGAAATATCACCACTACCCAGATTGGTGGTTGCTGAGAGACTTCTTAACGGCGCAGCGGCGGCTATTTGGCGATTATTTGCCAGTATCATTTGCATTTCTTCAGCGCCAGTTCGTGTCGGTCTGATGAGATAGGCATCACCATTTGCTGATGTGCCAGAAATTTCAAAGCGCAACCCTTCTGCGATAAAAGGATCGAGCGCGGTACCAGTGCCGCTCATCGCCACTGACTGCCCAGTATCATTTCGAGCTAGCTGCCAGCTGCCGGCATTCAGGCTTAAGGTATAGTCATTATTTGTTAATTGCGAGATATCATTAAAGGCAACGCTGACATTACCTGGCACACCAGCAAGCGTGAGAACTTTTGGTGTTGCCACACTAAAAAAGTTAGCCCCCAAATGACCTTCAAGATCCATGCCCTGATTTTGCTGCTGATTAACAAAATGCCCCATGCTGATTGCCGTTAGCCCTAGGCTATTCATCGCGGGGTCTAGCATACGCTCACGAAAGCTAAGTACACCGCCCAGTTGACCACCGGAAAGCTGTTCGGTAATGGGTACGTGTACGCCACCACTGCCTCTTATCGCTACCCCTAATTGATTGGGGTCACCCGCTTCAATAACGACTTCAAGCGTGGTCGCCAGATTACTCACCACCAGCATTTGCCCGCTACCCGCCATAACGTTTACGCCACCATTTTGCTGTTGCACGGTGGTAATAGATACGATATTAGCGAGCTCACGAATTAAAACATCGCGCTGATCAAGTAAGTCATTCGCTGGTCGTCCGCCCGCGCGCCCCTGTGCCAGCACGATGGCATCATTCATGGTGGCAATGTCGCCACTTAAACGGTTTATTTCTCTGACGCTGGTTCTAATGTCGTTATTCACCTGACCGCGCACACCATCTAACCAGCCAGACAACTGGTTAAACTGTGCTGACATTAGCTGTGCTTCACTGAGCAAAACTTCGCGTGCGGCGCTGCTTGCTGGAGTACTGGCGACATCGTTTGCGGCATTAAAAAACCGCTGCATGGAGCTGGCTATGCCCGTTTCAGAATTGGCCAGCACGTTATCAAGTTGTGATGCTAGGGTATGGAAAGTAGTAAATTCAGCCGCAGACGAGCTGCTATTACGCACACCCAGCTCAATAAAAGCATTGAACGAACGAGTAACCAGCGAGGTTTGTACCCCCGTGCCAATGACAGCACCGCCTGCTATTTGTGGTGTTCGGGTAGTGAGCTCTACCGACTGGCGGCTGAAACCCTCGGTATTCACATTGGCAATGTTATGCCCGACGGTATTCAGTGATTGCTGAAACGCCAGTAAACCTGAGCTGCCGATGCTTAATAAACTCGCCATTGCTTATTCCTGCCTGTTCGCTTCTGGCTGCAACACAGATGGCTGAATGGCTGAACCTGTGCGTTCAATCTGCTGGCGAATTAAGGTTAAATCAGCAGCCTGTGGGGTTTGAGTAATGCTAGCCTGCTGATTTTCTGTAATTTGCTTTTCCAGCATTTTCGCCAGTCCGATGCCGCCATTATGCGCCAGATCCAGCGCGATCTGTTTATCGAACATTTCCTGGTAAAATTTGGTTTGATCCGATTCTTCTGACTTGCCAGCCACATTGGCATCGCGCATCGACTTGAGCATCATTTGTAAAAACAACGATTCAAACTGTTTCGCCACTTCTTTGGCGGCTTCCGCTTTAGCCGCTTCATCCGCAGGGTTAGCGGCTTTGGCACGCAACTGCGCCAGGCCGCTAAAGTCGGTGTATAAACTCGCATTAGCCACGCTATGCCGACTACTGATTAACATCTCGCTCATTTTTCGCTACCCATTATTCGCTATTCATTAGATGACCACTAACTCGGCTCGCAAAGCGCCAGCCATTTTTAATGCTTCAAGTATGGCAACGAGATCACCCGGCGCTGCACCAACTCGATTAACGGCCCGCACGATGTCGTTTAAATCGACTC
>CAZMLD010000158.1:0-5677 GCA_964566975.1 uncultured Thiotrichaceae bacterium
TAACAGTATAAATATAGCAGCTAAACGTTGTATAACTAGCTCGCAGCATGAATTATAGGTTGAATGACAGCCTTATGTTCATCGCTCTCCCAGAGAACATACGCGGTTTCAGCTAAGAAGCGCCGTTAAATTACGAATTCAAGCAACGAGAAAATCAACCTTTCCCCCGATAAATAATTCAAGCTAAAAAATCAGCATTCTGTAAGTCGCAAAAACTTCTATGTTCACATAATCGTCATACAGGCGTCATATTTCGTTATCAACTCGACCATAAAGTTTGCCATTGATTTAACAGTAAATTAACCGGAGAGAATCCACAATGAAAATGAAAGCTGACCCCAATAAACACAACGTTGATGTCCAACCCGTAGAAAACAACAAGCACACATGTATGGACTACTCCGGCGCTGACGATGTCAATGAGCCACTGGACAACCGTAGCGATAACACCACATTCGATGAAGTACTTAATGTTTCCATGTCACGTCGCAGTGTCATGAAGGGTAGCCTTGGTTCTGCCGCGCTGGCGCTATTCGGCCTGCCATTATCAATGAGCCTGACCGCTTGTAGCAGCGACACAAAAGCCATCAGCCCTGTTGTCGGTGACGGCGAAAAACTTGGCTTTCGCGGCATCAGCACTTCTGTGGATGACAAGGTACATGTACCGGAAGGTTATACTGCCCGCTTATTTTATGCTTGGGGCGACCCCATCTCAGACGGGCCAGAATTTATGCAGGATGCCTCCAACACGGCGGCTGATCAGGCAGTACAGGCGGGTATGCATCATGATGGCATGCACTTTTTTTCATTACCGGTCGGCAGCAATACCCAAGATCATGGTTTACTGGTATTGAACCACGAATATATCGACCCGACAATACTTCACAATCGTGGTGGCAACCGTGACGCACCCGAGCTTTATACGCTGGAAAAAGCAAATAAGGAGTTAGCCGCTCACGGTGTCTCGGTTATTGAGGTGAAGAAGGTCAACGGTCAGTGGAATATTATTCGCCCTTCTAGCCTGGCTCGTCGTATCACCATGGATACGGTGATGGATATCCGTGGCCCAGCTGCCGGTAGTCACTGGATGAAAACATCGGAAGAACCAACAGGTTTACTCGCCACCGGCACCATGAACAACTGCGCTCACGGTTATACGCCCTGGGGCACTTACCTGACCTGCGAAGAAAACTTCCACGGTTATTTTGCTGGTTACGAGACGACAATCCCTGATGAAAAAAGCATTGCCAGCCTGACACGTTACGGCATTGATGCTGGCGACAGCAGCCGTTATGGCTGGGAACGCCATCATGATCGCTTTGATACCGCAAAACAACCCAATGAGCCTAACCGTTTTGGCTGGGTAGTTGAAATTGACCCATTCGACCCAGCTTCCCGTCCCATTAAGCGCACTGCATTAGGCCGTATTCGCCATGAAAATGCCGCTCATATTATTGCTGATAATGGCCGTGTTGCGGTTTACATGGGTGATGATGCGCGTCATGAATACATCTATAAATTCGTTACTGCTGGCAGCTATAATGCCAGTGATCGCGCCGCTAATCGCCACCTGCTGGATGAAGGCATACTCTATGTCGCCAAATTCAACGACAATAATAAAGGCGAGTGGTTACCCCTAGTACATGGTGAAAACGGCTTAACCACCGCCAATGGCTTTACCGATCAGGCCGACGTACTGGTACGCACTCGTGCCGCTGCTGACCTTGTTGGTGCAACCAAAATGGACAGACCAGAATGGATTGCTGTCCACCCTGATAGCGGTGATGTTTATTGTACACTGACGAATAATGCCAGTCGTACCACCACAACCAATGCGGCCAATCCACGGCTAAATAATTTACACGGTCATATTATCCGCTGGCAGGAGCACAACAACGATGCCACAGCCACTTCTTTTGACTGGGATATTTTTGTTCTCGCGGGCAATCCAGCCAGTACGCATGACAATCTTAAAGGTAATATCAAAGGCGATATTTTTTCTAGTCCAGACGGTTTATGGATTGACCCTCGCGGTATTATGTGGATACAGACAGATGTCAGTGGCTCAAAACAAATCAAAGGTGAATTTTTAACCTTTGGCAATAACCAGATGCTGGCGTGTGATCCTGCGGATGGCGAGATGCGCCGTTTTCTTACCGGCCCTCTCGGCCAGGAGATCACCGGCGTTATCACCACGCCAGATATGAAAGCCATGTTTGTCAACATTCAACACCCTGGCGATGTTCCTGGCGGGCTGAGAGATGTGATGGAAAAAACACCGGACAACCCGACTGCCGCCAGCACCTGGCCTGATGGTGTCAATGCTGGCCGGCCACGCTCTTCAACCATTATCATCACCAAAGATGATGGCGGCATTATCGGCACTTAATACCTGCAATGCGATGAGTACGTTGCAGGCGACACCTCTGTCGCCTGCAACATTTCTGCCCCACTCATTTATTGATAAAAAGCCCCACTATTTATAAAAAGCACCATGCTTTTATTCATCATCCCGTCGGCAACCATCTGCCATCACCTTAATTAACCAGCGCTTAAAAAACAGCCTGCCCTGCATTTCTAATTGAGCAGCATTTCGCTCTGCCTGCTGCCTTAACTGAGTTACACTTATGCCCTCTGTTTGCATAATCTCAGTGACATGTCCGATATACCATTTCTCCAGCCCACGCTGCGTTACCTCAGGGTGAAACTGCAACGCCAGCACATTCTCGCCCATACTAAATGCCTGATTAGGGTATTTTTCACTGGACGCCAGCAACACGGCGGCTTCTGGCAAATCAAAGGTTTCACCATGCCAGTGCAACATGGAACAGTGTCTGGCACTTAAGCAGCGCAGAACTGACTGCTCACCGGCTGATGTGAGCCGTAAACCATACCAGCCAATTTCTTTTTCCGCGCCAGCAAAAACCTGCTCACCCACTGCCGCTGCAATTAGCTGCGCACCAAGACATATACCCAATGTCGGTCGGTCAGCGGCAATACGCTGTTTTAGCAAGTCCAGCTCCACCTCAAGAAAAGGGAAATACTCATTATCATTCACACTAAGCGGGCCACCGAGAATGATTAACAGTTCATCGGACAGGGCATCAATCGCTGATAATTCATCATAACCAGCATCAATATAATTTATTTGATAAGCCGATTCCTGTAACACTGCAGTAAAACTGCCGAGATCTTCAAATGCCAGATGACGGATCACATTCACGGTTTTATTGTTTGTCATATTTTCTACTCTGTCTTATCGCTTAGCGTAAAATGCAGCTAAACGATTCTACCCTGGAAGCCAACCACTATGCCTGCCACATTACACACTAGCCAGATAAAAAGCTTAGCCTTATTACACAGCGGTAAGGTTCGTGATATTTATGATATTGATGATGCACACATGCTTATTGTCACCACCGACAGAATTTCTGCTTTTGATGTCATCATGCCAACGCCGATCCCTGGCAAAGGCATTATCCTCAATCAGTTAACCCAGTTCTGGCTGAACAGGCTGTCACATATCATTCCTAACCAGCACAGTGATATTAAACTTGATGAGGTGTTACCCAATACGGCTGAACGTGAGTCGGTTGCCAGCCATGCAATGGTGGTTAAAAAATTGAAGGCGTTGCCGATAGAAGCCATTATTCGGGGTTATATTATTGGCAGTGGCTGGAAAGACTATCAGACAAATGGCCGTATTTGTGGCATTCAATTACCCGCCAACCTGCAACTAGCAGACAAATTACCCGAAGCCATCTATAGCCCGTCAACAAAAGCGGCCGTTGGCACGCACGATGAAAATATCGACTATACTCAAACTCAACAATTACTTGGTATGGACATCGCCCAGCAAGTGCGAGCGGTCAGCTTACAGCTTTATCAAGAAGCCGCCGATTATGCCCAGGCACGCGGTATTATTATTGCCGATACCAAATTTGAATTCGGACTCGATGTGCATGGTCAGCTAACACTGATTGATGAGGTGTTAACACCCGACTCATCGCGTTTCTGGGCAAAAGAGCAATACCAGCCTGGCAGCAGCCCAGTCAGTTTCGATAAACAGTTTGTTCGTGATTATCTGGAAACACTGGACTGGGACAAATCCGCGCCAGGCCCAGAATTACCAAACGAAATTGTGATAAAAACCGCTGAAAAATATGAACATGCAAGAACATTATTAATGGAGTAACAATGAATTCAGTCACACAAGGTATATTTATTACCGGCACTAACACAAATGTAGGTAAAACATTTATTGGTGTCAATATTGCCAAACAACTTACCTCACGAAATATTAATGTCATCCCCAGAAAACCGATTGAGTCTGGCTGCCTAATGACCAATGGCGAACTTGTGCCGCAAGACGCCATGGCTTTAAAAGCCGCCGCGAATTATCAGGGTGCACTATCTGACATCTGCCCATACCGATTCGAGCCACCAATTTCACCAGCACGTGCAGCGCATCTTGTTAACAAAGCGCTGAGCACACAGGAACTAAGCAGAATCTGCCTGCAACATAGCGAAGACGGATTTTTACTGGTTGAAGGCGCGGGCGGATTTTATTCGCCATTATCAGAAGATGGGCTCAATGCCGACTTTGCGGTATCCTTACAGCTTCCCGTGTTACTGGTTGCTGAGGATACGCTTGGCGCAATCAATCAGGTGTTATTAAGCGTGGAAGCGATTCAGGCGCGAGGGCTGCAATTAATTGCTGTCATTTTAAATACCGTACATGATACTCAGCATGAGGACATGAACAACAGTGAAGATTTGCGCGAGCGTTTAGCCTGCCCCGTTTTCACTACAGCATATGACCCGCAGGCTAGCACACCATTATCCGACGAGTTCATTGAGTCGCTAATATCAGCGAGTAACTCAACGGCAGCTGCCGTCAGCGCGAGCCGCTGAAAGAACAAAGCCACAACGCCATCGAAAGCAGGGGTGTCATAAGCATTTATGCCACCCCTGCCATCAAATAACAGTCGAACAACGACTAAGCACGATAACGTTTATAACAACACGATCAAGTTAGGCCAACCAGCTCGACCTTAAACACGAGGGTGGCGTTCGCGGGTATCACGCCACCAGCACCATGCTCACCATAACCCAGCTCAGGCGGAATGGTTAATTTGCGTGCGCCGCCAACCTTCATGCCTGCTACGCCCTGATCCCAGCCTGCAATAACCTGACCACCACCTAATTTAAAACTGAAGGTCTCATTGCGGTCGTGACTGGAGTCAAACTTGGTACCATCCGTTAACCAGCCGGTGTAATGCACTTCCACCGTTTGCCCAACAATCGCTTCTTCACCATCACCTACTATCTGGTCTTCAATTTCCAGTTCAGCCATAATTCATTACCTCAAAAAAGTAAGGGTCTGAGAGTGGCAACTCTCAGACCCTGAGTGACACACCTAATTATAAAACAGGTGCGCCCTGAATAGCGCCTGTAACAATCAGGCTCTATTTATTACTAGTAACCGCCTAGTATTTGTAGCCAGCCTCAAACAAAGTATCCTGTGAAGATGGCTGAGAACCTGAAACATAAGAACCAGTAGATGCTTCAGAGTTAGCTTGTGCTCTTGCCATTAATGCTTTTTGTCCTGCTACAATGTCTTTTCCCTGCCATGCCTGTAAACAAGATTGCTGTAATGCACGGCCATAAGAGAAAG
>CAZMLD010000159.1:0-3618 GCA_964566975.1 uncultured Thiotrichaceae bacterium
GTGCCTGCAAGCGAAAAATGGCGGTACCTTGCTCAGTTTTATAAGCACGCACGCCTTCAAACACGCCCATACCATAATGTAATGTATGCGTTAAAACGTGAATTTTGGCATCACGCCAGTTGACCATTTTACCGTCAAACCAGATGACGCCATCTCTATCGGCCATGGTTTGCATATGACTCTCCTGCAAGATTTTTTATGTGATCTTTGCATAAGCCTAAAAAAATCAGTTGCACCTACTGCGAGCATCCAATGCACTGAATCTACAGGACTTGATCGCTCTCGCTACGATTCAACTTATTTTTTTAGGATAAAATAAAAATATTGTAATCACCGTGCTACAGAAAAAAGATATTGTTCGTATGCGAATGCGATACACAATAAATCTTTGCACCTCGGTGGTGAAATTAATTATTCCCGACTTTCGCCAGCATTTCTGGCATTAACCGTCTCCAGGCAGCGATTACATTATCACGATGTAGCGACACATCATCTGTCTGTGCCTCACATTGCAGATGTTGCCAGTTTTTCAGTTTGCGAAAACATCGATAAGCATTCGCCACCTGTGTCGCTTCTATGGCGCTATACCAGCCTACGGTAGTTAATTCGTTGATTAACTCCAACGTTGCAGTATGTTTAATACAGTCAGCATTTTTTTCGGCATGAATTAACACACCGGCCTGGGTCATGAACTCTATATCGACCAGACCACCCGCATCGTGCTTAATGTCAACGTCGGCTGTTTTACTGGCTAGGTGCAGACGCATTTTTTCACGCATTTCAACGACTTCCAGTAATAGCTGGTCGGCGCCCCGCTGCTGCCTGAGAACCGAAGCGCGAATTCTATCAAATTCCGGCTCTATCAGTGCGTTTTCATCCTGCGGCTTGTTGGCGGCAGATTCCTCTACGGTGACGGCGGTAACAAATCTTGCTCGTATCAGCGCCTGGTGCTCCCAGACCCAGGCTTTTTTCAGTTGATAGGCTTCAAATGATGCAATGCTGCTAACCATCAAACCAGACTGGCCATTCGGGCGCAAACGGGTATCGGCTTCATACAGGATACCCGAATAGGTGCGTGTATTGAGAAAGTGAATCACTCGCTGAGCGACACGGGCAAAGAAGTTCTGGTTATCGATGACTTTGTCACCCGTGGTATATTGTTTTTCACCACCACTATTATGCAAAAAGATAATGTCCAGATCAGAGCCATAACCCAGCTCATTGCCGCCCATTTTTCCATAAGCAATAATGGAAAGGATGGGTTTAAAAGTACGGTTATTGATTAAGCAGGCTGGCTCTCCGTATTTTCTGACCATGCTTTGCCAACATAAATTGAGTATTTTCTCTAACAATACATTCGCTAACTCGGTCAACTGGTCAGAAACCGTTTCTACCGGCTCCTGATAAAACACATCAAGCATGGCAACGCTAAACACCCGCTTGCGCTTGAACTGACGCATTCTTTCCATTATCTGCTCAACATCCTCAACACCTGTCTCGCCCCGCGTGATTATTGCAGGCTTTGAGCCGTTAACGGCACTTCCCTGTGCCACTACGCCATCCTTTGGTCCGTAACCGGCACTTCCCTGTGCCACTACGCCATCCTTTGGTCCGTAACCGGCACTTCCCTGTGCCACTACTCTCGCTAGCTCTAGGTTTAACAGTTGCTTAGTGTCATATTGCTCACGAAACACCGCCACTGAACTGAGCAGGCTATCAAGCAAAATAGGGTACTTAACAAGGCGTTCGGTAAACCATTCGCTAGTATCACAAAGCGTTAGCATCTGTAATTGAGTCGTCGGGTATTCTGTTAACAGGCTGATATATACTTTACGCCCCGCCAGCGCCTTAATGATTCGACAGGCACGGTCAAGCAACACCGCCTGCGCGGGATAGTCCACAATTTTTTCAACCAGTGATTCCATCAACTGCGCCATCAGGCGACTGCTATCTCCGGCGAGGTGCTTAATTTGCGGGCTGCTTCGTAAGTCTTGCAGCAGGGCTTCAATCGCTTCAACCTTGCTGTAACCAAGATCAGACAAATACTGTCTCAGGCCATCACCGAGGTGTTCATCGGTTGCAGCCTGCTGCCAGAACAGCGTAAAAGCGGTAACACAGATATCAGCGGTGTCAGCAGCGGGGGCAATCAACTGTTGAAAAATGCGGTCAACAGCATCTTGATGGAGTGCCAGTTGCTGGGTTAATTCAGCCCAGTCTTGCATCTCCATGCTCAGAACTAAGCGCTGTTGTAAGTGCTCATCATCAGGCAGGGTATGGGTCTGTTTGTCATTCTGCATTTGCAGACGATTTTCCAGCTTGCGTAAAAACCAGTAAGCACTAATAAGTTGCGTAACGTCACTGTTTTGCAAATAATTTTTTTCCGCCAATAAAGACAGTACTTTGATAAGGCCTCGTTCGCGTAACTCCGGCTCTCGACCACCTCGAATTAATTGCAGGGTTTGTGCTATAAATTCAATTTCTCGGATTCCTCCTCTGCCCAGTTTAACGTTATTACTCATGCCTTTACGTTTCATCTGGGCATTAATCATGGCTTTCATTTCACGGATGGAATCCAGCATACTAAAGTCAAGATAGCGCCGATAGATGAACGGTGTCAGCATGGACTGTAGATATAAGCGGTCACTGTCTCGCCCACTGATCAACTTTGCTTTGATCATGGCATAACGCTCCCAGTCACGCCCCTGAGACTGATAATACTGTTCGATGCCTGAAAAACTCATCGCCATCGGACCGCTCTCACCAAAAGGTCGCAAACGGGTATCAACACGGTAAACAAAACCCTCTGCGGTGACTTCATCCAGCATTTTAACCAGCTTGCGAATCACCGCCAGGTAAAATTCATAATGCGATTTTCGGCGTGGACCAGGAGTTTCACCATTTTCAGCAAAGCTGAAAATCAGATCAATATCAGAAGAAAAATTAAGCTCACCACCGCCCATTTTGCCCATGGCAAAAACCAACAGTGACTGCGCTTCACCATTGGCATCTCTCGGCATACCAAAAATTTCTGCCTGTTGCTGCTCCAGATGCTGCAATACCACCACCACCATGGCTTCAGCAAAATCGGTTAGTTCCTGTAAAATAGTTTTTATATCTGCCACGGCATTTAAATCGCGCCAACTAATACGCAGCATTTCCTGCTGGCGCAGTATACGCAGCGTTGCCATAAGTTGTTTTTCATCTTTAGCTGCGCTGACAGCTTGCGTAACTAACTGCCTGTACTTTTCAATGTTTCGCTTGGTAGCAAAACCTTCAGTCTGTAATCGATAAAAATTCGCTGGGTAACGAATACAGTTGCGTGCAACAAAATCACTGCATGCCCAAGTTTTGCCCAGCTGAGCCAATGAGATAACCTGCTCCGGATTTATCTCTTTTTCGACACACGATTTACACCAGTCACACCAAAAGTTTTCTACCATGGCATGAAGTGGCGGCGGAATCTGGCTTAAGAGTTCAGCGGGTAGTTTATTGATATTATCCATTTGTTTTTTATCTGTGGCGGGTAAAAGCACATGGTACTTTATTGTGGCGGGGTTGCAACAAACAATGACACCTGCAGAATCAAGCGTTACCGCTTTTGGCAACGAAGCGCTTTAT
>CAZMLD010000159.1:3718-5596 GCA_964566975.1 uncultured Thiotrichaceae bacterium
ATATTGCAGGATTTAGGTATTATTAAAAAGGGAACATTTTAGCTTGGGACAAAGGGGACATTACTGCTTTGGGCTGACATCAACGAATGATTTTGTAACAGGGTACATATTCCGTGCCCGGCAACTTCATCCGTTGCTGTTTTACAAACGCCGATAACAGGGCATCCATCGGCTCCATAATTTCTTTATCACCGCGCAACTCAAAATGCCCATGCTCGGCGATGGCGGCCAGCCCTTCTTCTTTCACATTGCCCGAAACCACACCGGAAAATGCACGACGTAAGTTGGCCGCCAGTAAATGTACTGGCTGGTCTTTACGCAATTCCAATTTTCGCATATTTTCATGTGTCGGATGAAAAGGCTGCTGAAACTGTGCGTCGATGGTTAATGACCAGTTGAAATAAAAGGCATCATCTTGCTGTTCTCTAAATTCTCGCACCTGTTTCATGCCCATTTTCATTTCTCTGGCAACCTGCGCGGGGTCATCAATAATTATTTTATAACGCTGCTGCGCATCAAAACCCAGTGTATCCAGAATAAACTGATTGATCTGTTTGAAATAATCGGTGGCACTGTTAGGACCGGTAAAAACCAGTGGAAAAGGCACAGCAGCATTGTCAGGATGCAGCAGAATGCCGAGTATATAAAGTATTTCTTCCGCTGTACCCGCGCCACCAGGAAAAACCACAATGCCATGACCCGTACGCACAAAAGCTTCCAGACGCTTTTCTATATCCGGCATGATAACTAGGTCATTGACGATGGGATTAGGTGATTCAGCGGCAATGATACCCGGTTCAGTAATGCCCATATAACGCCCAACCCCACCGCGTTGTTTTGCGTGACCAATGGTTGCCCCCTTCATCGGCCCTTTCATTGCCCCTGGCCCACAACCAGTGCAAATATCCAGATTACGCAGCCCCATTTCATAACCCACCTCCTTGGTATAGTCATATTCCTCAAGACCAATGGAATGCCCTCCCCAGCAAACCACCAAGTTTGGCTCCAGCCTTGGTATCAGGATCTGTGCATTGCGTAAAATATGGTAAACCGCATTGGTGACATCCCTCGACTCAGCAAGATTAAATCGAGGCGAGTTGACTACTTTGCTGTGTACGTAAATAACATCACGTAATACCGCAAAAAGATGTTCGTTAATACCCGTAATCAGGCTGCCATCTACAAAAGCGATGGCCGGTGCATTTTTTAGCGACAACACAATACCGCGCTGGCGCTGTATGACTTCTATGGCGAAATCAGGATAACGCTCATGTAGCTCTATACCGTCATCTAGTGCGCTACCACAGTTTAATACCGCCAGCGAGCAGTTACAGAACACCTGCGCCAGCTCACCTTTGCTGGTATCTAAAATTCGCACCATCTCAAACTGAGATAGCGTTTCAAGCCGCCCTTTAGGCGAGATGACGGCATCAATCACTTCATATTGCATTGTTTGTTTTTTTCTTATTGATTTGACGTTCCTGGCAATCCACGACACGCTGCCAGCCATAAACAAGTATAGCTCAGGAAAAAACATGCACCGCAACAAATGCCAGAAACATTAATGCTGAATTCACCTCAATACCTGTTCAACGAAGCGATTCCTTAAGAGAAATGCTGGCTCATGAGTTCTGCCCTTTTTTTTATGGCATCGGGTTTTATATTGCCAGCAACATACAAACTACTGATCACCGCGACCATGTCTGCACCGCGCTGTATCACCTGTTTTATATTACCACCGGTAATGCCACCAATAGTACATATCGGGAGAAAAAGCTGCTGCCGAGCAGCGGAAATGATATCCAGCCCAGCAACAACAGCATCAGGCTTGGTCGGCGATGAAAAGATTGCGCCAAACGCCACGTAGTCTGCGCTTTG
>CAZMLD010000160.1:0-5553 GCA_964566975.1 uncultured Thiotrichaceae bacterium
AAGCCCAGTGTCGCTAAAAAACAGCTCGGTGGTAGTCGCAATAAACGTGTTATTCCTGTAAATTCGATAAGCGGTTACAGCAATATTGTCATGAGAAGCCTGCCATGCAAGATTAATTTGAGTTGAAGAAACAACGGTTACTTCAGGGTTAGCTGGCGTTGCCGGATTAATACTGTCAGCAAAAGGAAGCGTTTCAATGGGGCCAATGTAATTACGCGAAACCACCAGATTGTCAATATAAAAATGGTGATCACTGCTGGCAGGCGTGCCGCCTCCGTAGTAGACATTCATCCAAATCTCATGAATCTTTAGACCAAAGGTATCTCGAAAACGAATATCTGTTCGTTCAAAAGCAAGCTTTCCATCAATCCAGCCGCGAACGATGCCATCGTTCTTCCCTGGTGTGTTCATCTTCACGTATTGTTCGACAGCATACCATCTGTTATTTTCTAAATGTGCAGGCTGACTTCTATTGTCCCATACTAGTTCATTACCCCAAGTTCCGCCCTGATCAACATTGTAAACATAGGAGCCTATTGGTGTTACACCATTTCGTTGAGGCCAGAAATTACCTCGGGCAGACCAGCCGTTAAAACCATCTGGCCGTCTTCCGCCCCAGCCCGCACGCCCATAGGTGCCTGCAATACCTGGCATTTTACCGCCCCACTGAGGGTTCCAGTCATCAGCAAATCTCAAGTAATATCTTAAATAAATTTCTTCAGGTTCACTTCCTGTTTGCTGCTTAAAATTATATCTGAAACTGGTTCCATAGTGTGTACCCTGATCTATCTTAATTCTAAGAGCTGAGCCTTCAAATTCTTGAAAATGACGTGCTGGGTCAGCACTGACAATCTTATTCTTTAGCGGAAAAGGCGGTGAATCTAATCCCCAGTCTCTATACCAGTCAGTAGTATTGAAGTCGGAAAATAGTATAATATCATCCCTGCCTTCTAATCCTCTTTCAATTGTAGTGACTGGCGCAGCCTGAATGGCAGGACTGACAAGAATAAGACTACACAGCATTAACAACACTGTGTAGCGTAAACGATTAGCTATCTGATTAGCCCACCTTTTAAAACGTATTAGTACTTCCATACATGCCTCGCTTTTAACATAAAATAACGTTAGTTATTAGTCACGACTAATAACCTTGATTAAAATTTATTTTAGAAATTTATTTTAGGAACATTTAAAGCGAGAACACGATTCAACAATGCATTCACCTAGGAGCCTGTCGGATTTAGTTGATCGTAGCGAAAGAAAGCAATTTAATTGAGCATTTACACACCATAGTTGCAAGTGTATTTATAATCGTTATACCAGTTTCAGCGCTAATATAGAAAATTAGCACGACTCCACGGTGAGTTTTTAATCATTTGTAAGTGGACTTTATACAGCAACCTTCACAACTCCATATTTTTCACCGCATCTCATCATCATATTTAACATACATCATACGTTTCTACCAGCAAATATTATAGTCGAATATAGCAGTAGCTTGTGCATTTATGATGCAAAAAACGAGAGCGTTCAAAATTCCGTATCAGGACAATCGGTTAACTATCCAGCACCTCATCTAGCCGACCTGTAGTCGATCAAGTAAACAGGTATACCTTGACGAGCTAAACTTCCAATGAAATAAAAGGTCGCAGGCTTATTAAGCAACAACACTGCGGCTTTAACTTTTAGCGTCTGATAAATCTCTGCTTCAAGATAGACGGTAGATCTTTTTGATAATTCGCTCATATGACGATACCTCGCTTGCACAAATAATCGCGTTGAAACGTTAAGGCGCTTTTACACTAGTACCGCAAATCACCAGAAGATTATGAAAAACTGTACAAAGACCGAATTAGCCAATTAACGGCAAATAATTAATCTTTGTGTCGGTTTAGTGTTGCAAGTCCAGAGTAGTGGCACAAGGATGTGCCGCTCACGAGCAAAAGAATGGAGAAATCAATAACCTGCGTCCTTACCTCATAATAATGCTGAGCTAAATGCAGAGGCATGATACACAAAGTCCTTTTTCATTGGAATGTAGGTTGCCTACACTTGATTAGGGCGATTAGTCGTGACAAGTATCCAAGTGTTTTTTTACAACACCGATTTGAGGAGATCGTCGATAACTTAAGCGCACAAATAACACACATAAAACAGCCGTTTTCACACCTAAAAATATTGTCACACGCTCACCATTTCCACCTTTTTAAGTACATTTAGGTTTTTAGATGAGTCCATTAGAAACCAAGAATCGATTCCATATTCCATTTGTTAGTGCAGTTATGATACAGTTTGTTGTTCATGCCACTAAGCTATATTGGGATAACATTGCACCTTGCTTAAAAAAATATCATTTCCATTAGTCTTTCTATTGTTTGCCTGGTTTATTGTTGCCAGTGAACATGCCAAAATCATTATTGCTGGTATTGCACTATTTTTGATTGGCATGAATTACATGGAGAATGGCTTCAAGTTGTTTAGTGGTGGTGTTCTGAAAACCATTCTGGAAAAATTCACCAGTACCACACCAAAAGCCATAGGTACGGGCTTTCTGTTTACCGCAGTAGTACAGAGCTCTTCTCTGGTTACTGTTATTGTGATTTCTTTTCTTTCGGCAGGTCTGATTGGGCTGACACAGTCAGTAGGTATTATTTTTGGTTCTAATATTGGCACTACTGCCACAGCGTGGCTGGTTTCAACATTGGGATTAAAAATAAGTATTGCAGCATATGCGCTACCCATGCTGATTTTTGGTGTGGTGATGCAATTTTCCAAACGCGATTTATATAAGGGGATCGGCAGTATTTTAATCGGTCTGGGCTTTATCTTTCTTGGTATTGATTACATGAAAGAAGGTTTTGAAACGCTTCAGCAGGGGCTTAACTTAGCGGCGTATGCAATGCCTGGTTATCTGGGTATTTTTATTTTTATACTGCTGGGAGCAGTAGCAACGGTCATTATTCAGTCCAGCAGCGCTACCTTGGCAATAATAATCACCGCTCTGGCTACTGGACAAATTGATTACATCAATGCACTGGCTCTTTCCATTGGCACTAATATTGGTACTACGATAACCGCTGTAATCGCTGCCATTGCCTCAAATAAAAATGGCAAACGTCTTGCCGTTGCACATTTTATATTCAATGCTGTTACCGCGTTGATTGCAGTTGTTTTTATTTATCAGCTAAAAGATCTTGTCGATAAATTAGCCCCTTTTTTATCTATAGAAGATACAAATGTGGCTATGAAACTGGCTCTTTTTCATACATTGTTTAATGTTATGGGTGTGCTACTGGTATCACCATTTATTAAATATCTGGTCAGGTTCTTAGAAACCCTGTTCAACCCAGACTCAAAGGATCAAAGTAAGGCAATATATTTAAGTGATGAAGTAATGCAACTTTCGTCTACTGTATTAATTGCCGTTAGAAAAGAAATCATACACCTTTATGACGAAGCGTTGGGGGCGATTGTGCATGCGATGAATCTGCGACGCCACGAAATTTTTTCAGGTAAAGACGTCGATAAGGTTGTGACACAGTCTGTTGAATTCATCAATATTGATATCGATAAAATCTATCAGGTAAAAATCAAAAGTTTGTACAGTGAAATTGTTCAATTTTCTTCTATGTCACAGCATAATATGGAAAGTGAGGATAGTGATCGATTATATGAGTTGAGGTTAACAGCTAGAAGTATTATTGAAACAGTCAAAGACATTCGGGAATTGCAAAAAAATCTGAATCACTTCTCGAAAGGAAAAAACATGTTTATGATTGATGAATACAATAAGTTGCGTTCACAATTAATTACCGTTCTACGAAGCATTCAACATGTGAGAGAGGACGAGAAAGGAGAACTGGATGAGGAATACATTCTAGCTTATATTGAAGTGCAAAAAGAAAAGGCAATTGAAAATGAAATACACTTAAATCAAAACATTGATGCATTAATCAGAGAGAATAAAATCAGCTCAATGATGGCGTCTTCATTAATTAATGATGTTGGTTTTACCTTTAGTATTTGCAGAAAGTTACTTGCAGCGGCTTCCACGCTGTGGATAAAAGAAAATGAGGTTCAGCGATTGGGTGACGACTATGACTATTAAAAAAATGCTGCGAAAGCTGGATGATTATTTTAATCTACCGCAGAAAAAGCAAAACGAAAAGCACGACAAATTGGTGAAAATAATCACCAAATTGGAGCGGAAAAAATTTGAATTAAAGGCAAAAATGATGGTGGAAAGTGAGAAGGATACAACCACAGAGATGTATCATGACCTACAAAAAGAATTAAAAGTTGTTTCTAAAATGTTAAAAAAAGCAAGGAAGCATATTGTGTTGAAAGTGGCAGTTTGAGTATAATAATGCGTTCTAATTCTTCTGTAGAAACCAGATTCTAGTCGTGTGGTTAAACATGCTGTTTTGTTGCCGTGATCAACTCCTGTTTGATTCTTTCGCGGATTTGTTCTTTATTTTCTGGCATTAACTGGTAACGCTGGCTCAGCATTTTATAATCATCGGCTGACAGGCTAATGCTTAGTCGCGGGCGCACGGGTTTTTTTCTTGGTAAGCCGATGATGTCACGAATATAATCTGAGGGGCTGATATCCTGCTCAATCGCCTGCATCCGCAATGTTCTGGATTGCTCCTGAGCCAGTTCAAAAATGACCTGTACCGCTCGAATATTTTTATCTGACTGCGTCCAGGCTTGGGGGATTTTTTTTTTGATGGTCATTAAAGAATATAGAAATATGACTGATGGCTAAGCCGGCCAGTATTCGTCAACTTTATTTAAGGCTAAATATGCGATTAAATACACGTCGGTGCGACCACCATCAAACACTTCTATCCGCAGTGCGTGATTGCGGTCATCGCTGACCAGCAGTTTATAATCGAAGCCTGACCAGTCGGTTTCAAGCAAGCTGGTTTGACGGCAGTTTTTTGTACTGCGGTAGGCTTCGTTGGTGCGTTCCTGAAAATAACTTTCGCTAACCATGCCCTGTAAATCGTCAAGTTTGCTGTGCTTTATTTTGCAATGCAGGCGGTGGTCGGTATTGTCTGGCTCCTCAAAAATAGCCACAAACGCTTTGCGCTTAAACAGCTTAAAGATCATTTCGGGCAGTATTTCGATGGCTATTTCCAGTGGTCGTTCGGGATTCACAGTACTGAGGGAAACCAGAGTACGTTGATCCAAGCCTTCCATAATGGAAACGGTTTTACAGCTTTCTTCTGCGCTGAGGTCGTAGGATAACTGTTCGCTAACTTTTAACGTCTGTCCAGAGATTAGTGTTTGCTCGGCAAATTCCATTTTTAGCATATCACCTGGCAACAGGTCTTTTGGCGAGCTGATGGTACGCAGCGCAGGTGATTTGTCACCACCGCCAAACATGGATTTAAGCAGACTCATGGTTTAAGAGTTCCTATAAATATCAAAGATGCTTTTATTTTTAGCGTCGCCCTTAACTCTGTTGTTTTTTCAGGCGATCAAGTACCGATGAACCTGAACTTGCAGAATCGACTATGCCAGCATTTTTCAATCTTGCCTACAAGT
>CAZMLD010000161.1:0-5549 GCA_964566975.1 uncultured Thiotrichaceae bacterium
AGACCCTTTGATTTTATTCGCGTCCTTCGCGGAAAAAGTTTTATTGTTTTTAACGTAACAGCGACTAATTCGCGAATAATGCAAAAAATCAATGACCTGCACCCTCATTAAATTAATACGCTGAGTAGCTACAAACGATTTTTTAAAATAGACCTTGCTGCCAGACTAAGCTATCCTTACTTACACTTATGGACACATCACAAAAACAGCCTGATAACAGGCGCAGACGGGGCATTTATTTACTGCCGAATCTGATTACTACCGCTGCCTTATTTGCCGGTTTTTACGGTATCGTTTCTGCTACCCAGGACAAATTTGAGCATGCCGCAGTGGCCATATTTATTGCCATGATTTTAGATGGGCTGGATGGTCGCGTTGCACGCATGACCAATACACAAACCGAGTTTGGCGCACAATATGACAGCCTCGCTGATATGGCATCATTTGGCCTGGCACCGGCACTGGTGATGTATGAATGGTCATTGTCTTCCATGGCGGATGCGAGTTATACACTTGGTAAACTTGGCTGGCTGGCAGCATTTTTATTTGTTGCTGCCGGCGCACTACGCCTCGCCCGTTTTAACACCAGAGCGAGCAGTACCGATAAACGTTACTTCCAGGGCTTGCCCAGCCCAGCTGCTGCCGCTGTTGTTGTCGGGTTTATCTGGGTTTGTTTTGATAATGGTATTAGAGGCGAAGATGTCACCATTATCGCATTAGCTATTATTGTGTTTTCCGGAGTCATGATGGTGAGCAATGTTTCTTATTACAGCTTTAAAGATATCGATTTTCGTAACAAAGTCCCCTTCATGGCAATGTTAGTGGTGGTTATGATTTTTGTATTTGCCGCCATTAATCCACCCGTCACATTATTTGCCTGCTTTATGCTTTATGCTTTATCCGGTCCGATAATAAGCATTACTCGACGTTTTAAAAAGCGCGTTAAAGTAGAATAATTAGGGTTCTTGCGTTTTTTCTCAGAGATTATCGGCGAAAACGCTCTCGGACAACCTCTTAGCCCGAATGTTCCTATGAAACATTTGGCTTAATTGCAAAATTGCCGAAAAAAGGTTTTTCAGCGGACGATATAATTCGATGCAAAAAATGCAGTTTTACCTGAGTATTTCGAGCGATCAATACTTGGCTTATTATAACGGGGTCGCAAAATTTGTGAATGTGCAAACAAATGATGGGCGTACGTTAAATTTCCCCGCCTCAGAGTTGCAAAAATTTGTCACCCGTGAGGGAATTCACGGCAAGTTTGAAATTGAATTTAACGAGCAGCATAAACTGATGAGTTTGACGCGTGTTTGATGGTCGCTGATGCCATCCCTCTAACAACGAATAGAATAGCCGTTAATGACTAAAGGCTATCTCTAAAACAAATCTCAGCCAAGAGTGCATAAGCTTGAGCGTTTCAGGCTTTTCAGCAAAGATTTTTGTAACTACTCAGCGTATTAATTTTTTTATTATTATAGACTTTTGTTTTTTCGCGTCTGTTGCGTTATTCGCGGATTAGTCGTTTTTAAGCTCAAAACAATAAAACTTTTTTCCGCGAAGAACGCAACAGACGCGAAAAAACAATGGCCTGCATACTTTCTCAAATTACGCTGAGTAGTTACAGATTTTTTTAGTCTATTTTCTTCTCAATGGTTGCCAGTCGATGACTGATTTCCTGTAATAAATTCTGCGTATTTTTAACCTCTGCGGCATGTTCTGCTGCCTGTTTTAGATTACCCGCTTCCTGCATTTTGTCGATAACGATACCAATCATCATATTTAAAAACACAAAAGCATTAAAAAAGATGAACGACAGATAATAGGCCCATGATAGTGGATAAACAGCCATGGTCTCATACATGACATCGGTCCAGTCTTCAAAGGTAATGACGCGGAATAAAGTTAACATCGAGATAGTAATGTCACCCCATAGTATCGGATTAATTTTATCAAATAAAAGGCTGCCGACAGCGGCATAGATGTAGAACAGGATAAACATGAGTAATAGCACGTAGCCCATAGAGGGCAATGATTTTATTAATGCATTGATCAGTACTCTCAGCTCAGGGATAACAGAAATTAGACGCAACACTCTAAATACGCGTATTAAACGCGCTAAAAATACAAATTCACTTTCATCGATGGGCAGCAGGCTTACGAAGACGATTAAGCTATCAAAAATATTCCAGGCACTGTTGAAAAAGCGTTTTTTATCCTGACAGGCAATAAAGCGTAAACTAATCTCGCACAGAAAAAAGACGGTAATAGCCACATCAAAAAAGGCGATAGTGTGGAGAAAAGCCGGGTTGAAATCATAGGTTTTAACACCAATCAACAACGCTGAAAAAAGGATAATGGTGATAACTGCAAATTCAAAAAAACGATTATCATGTATCGCGCGGATGCGTTCCTGAAGTACAACTAATATATTAGCCATAAACTATTCACCTAAAAATATTTCGTATAGTGTATGCATATTGCCCTGAAACTCAACCACTGATTTAAGGGGGATTTGTTGGCATCGAATATTGTGCGGACGCGGTGAAAATAGCTATTTTTCTTGTATATCGGCTAACTTATCGTTATAGTCATAGTTGTATGAAAAAAGTCACCTCACAACCTGAATTTACTGCAACGCACACTTCTAATGTGCCGGTACGGGCTGTGCTTATCCTGTTAAGTTCTTTACCGCTGTTCTTGATTTTATGGCTTCTGCTGCCTTAGGGCGAATATATGATTCCTGGCGAGGAGAATACGCGCTCACTACAACGCCCAGAAAGGCACCCCATAAAAAACATTGATTTGAAGGTCAGGTCATGAGTAAAGAAAAACTAATCATTTTTGATACCACCTTACGTGATGGCGAGCAGAGCCCCGGCGCTTCCATGACAAAAGACGAAAAAGTCCGTATTGCCAAAGCACTGGAAAAAATGAAGGTTGATATAATCGAAGCCGGTTTTCCAGTCGCCAGTCCAGGTGATTTTGAGTCAGTAAAAGCCGTTGCCAGCGCGATTAAAGACAGCACCGTCTGTGGCCTGTCACGCGCACTGGAAAAAGATATAGTACGGGCAGGTGAAGCACTGAAACCTGCGGTTTCCTCTCGCATCCACACTTTTATTGCCACTTCGCCCATACACATGAAAATGAAACTGCGTATGCAGCCAGATGATGTGTTGGCGCAGGCCGTTGAAGCGGTAAAAATAGCGGGGCGATTTACCGATAATATTGAGTTTTCACCAGAAGATGCCGGACGCTCGGATCCCGATTTTTTGTGCCGCATCATAGAAGCAGTCATTGATGCCGGTGCCACAACCATCAATATACCCGATACCGTGGGTTATAACATTCCCTTTCAGTTTGGTGAATTAATCCGCAGCTTGTTAGAGCGCGTGCCCAATTCAGACAAAGCTGTTTTTTCCGTACATTGCCATAATGATTTAGGCCTGGCGGTGGGCAACTCGCTGGCGGCCGTATTAAATGGCGCACGTCAGGTTGAATGCACCATTAACGGCTTGGGCGAGCGTGCTGGAAACGCCTCACTGGAAGAAATTGTGATGGCGGTGCGTACCCGTCAGGATGTTTTTGACTGCGATACCCACCTGGATGCGACGCAAATTGTTCCCTGTTCAAAGTTGGTTTCAGCTATTACGGGTTTTCCAGTGCAGCCAAATAAAGCCATTGTCGGGGTGAACGCCTTCGCACACGAATCGGGCATCCATCAGGACGGCATTTTGAAAAGCCGAGAAACCTACGAAATTATGCGCGCTCAGGATGTTGGCTGGTCAAATAATCGCATGGTGCTAGGCAAACATTCGGGGCGTAATGCATTTAGAAGTCGCTTAAAAGAGTTGAATATTGAGTTTGATTCCGAGCAGGAGCTAAACGAAACGTTTACACGATTTAAAGATCTGGCCGATAAAAAGCACGAAATTTTTGATGAAGATTTACGCGCCTTGGTGGCAGACACAAACTGGAGTATAGAAAACGAGCACTACAAACTGGTTAGTTTGCGGGTATGCTCAGAAACAGGCGAGACACCAACAGCGTCAATGGTGCTGGAGATTGGTGGCGATGAAGTGAGTGCCAGTGCCAGCGGTGGCGGGCCCGTTGATGCTTCGTTTAGAGCCATAGAAAGTGTGGTAAACAGTGATACCCAGCTACAGCTGTATTCGGTCAATAATATTACCAGTGGCACCGATGCACAGGGTGAAGTGACCGTGCGGCTGGAGAAAGCAGGCCGTATGACCAGTGGTCAGGGTGCTGATACCGATATAGTTATTGCCTCGGTTAATGCTTATATCAACGCCTTAAATAAACTGGAGAATGACAACGATCGAGCGCACCCACAGCTGGGCAATGTGTAGGCGATACGTAAAGAAGCCTGTGACCATTTTGCCATCAACGGTGTAGCTATGAGCAGCATGACTGAAAATACACGCCGATATTATCTCGATGTCATGGGTATTCAGTGCTGGCAGTTACGTGATGAAGATGCGCCCTTTCTCATCGATAAGCAGGTAGTCGCTGGCGGTGGTTACGGCTATGGTGATGACTCAGCAGAATTGATGTTTGTTTTTCTTAGTCCCGATAGCACGGTTGATAAGGCAGAAAATTATATCTGTAGTGGCGAAGCCAATGCGCTGTTTACGAAAATGCTGGCAGCCATCCATGTTGCCATTGATGAGGTCTATATCACCTCACTATTAAAATACAGTGTGCCTGCGAATCACCGTGTTTCAGCGGAAGAAAGCAGGCAATGCCTCGCTCATCTACAACAGAAAATCCAGTTAATACAGCCCAAACAGCTAATTGTTTTAGGTGAAACGGCGAGCCGTTGTTTATTTCAAAAAAGCCTTCCACTGGATGGCTTTAGAGCAATGAACATAACAGCGCCCTTTGAAATTGAATCGTTGCCTGTGCTTATTAGTTACTCACCGCAAGAATTGCTACAGCAACCGCAGCATAAGCGAAAAGCTTGGGAAGATTTGCAACAACTACAGCAAAGACTGGCATCGAACAGTTGATGACAGCGTATGGCAGTAAACCAGAAAAACATGAAAGAAAAGTTGAATGCTTCGATAGAAGTGCGCAGCATGCATTATCAAGATTTGACATCGGTAGTCGCGGTTGAAGAAAAAGCCTATCCTCTGCCTTGGACCCTGGGCATCTTTCGAGACTGCCTGCGAGTAGGCTATAAAGCTTGGGTAGTGGCGTTGGATAATGAAATTATTGGCTACGGCATAGTCATGTTGTCCTCGGGTGAGGCGCATATCTTAAACATCTGCATCGATCCGGCTTACCAGAAAAAAGGGCTGGGGCGCTACTTATTGCGTTTCATGCTAAAAAAATCAAATCAAACGGATATTGACATGGTACTGCTAGAAGTGCGCCGCTCAAACACCGCTGCACAACAACTGTATCAGTCAGAAGGCTTTCACGAACTGGGTGTGCGTAAAGGGTATTACCCTGCCGAAAACCATGGGCGTGAAGATGCAATTATTCTGGCTAAATACCTGGCTAATAAATAGCTAGGAGCTTGTCCGAGAATG
>CAZMLD010000162.1:0-5526 GCA_964566975.1 uncultured Thiotrichaceae bacterium
ATTTTCATGGCATGAATCGAGCTCTTGTATTCGTGTTCATTAAATTCACCCAGACCCCAGTCTTTGCTCATACGTGCATGCAAAAAAAGTTGGTTGATGGACGTGAGTTGATCTCGCAGGCAGCTATTGAGTGACTGCAGTACTTTTTTATCGCCTTTCATTTTTATCTCCTGTCAGGTTTTTATGCCTTTGCTTTGGCTTTTTTTTCTTACTGTTGCTGAAAACAGCGAAGTATCTTCTTGATAGAAGAATCATATAACTATCCGTTACAAAAGTCACGCACTATTTCACTATAAGTTATTGATAACTAAAGGAATAGTAAAGGTGGTCATGGTGCAGGGAAAAATCTTATTGCAAATCGTTCTTATTTGTATTAATATATAGCTATTATTCGTGATGAGTGTCAATTTTATGTTTGTCTGTATATGTAATCAGGTAACCGATAAGGAAATCTACCAAGCGGTAGAACAGGGTGTTAGCAGTTTTGAGTCGTTGTCCAGCGAACTTAATGTTGGTTCATGTTGTGGCAAATGTAAAAGCTGTGCAAAAAACATCATGCGTAAGGCTATACAGGAAAAGGCCTACTTCCAGATCTGCTCTGGCAGGCTTGAACCGATTTTATCTGTCGCGTAACTGTTTTAAGACATCGCAGTAGCCTCTACAAATGGTTAAAACAAACTATTAACCGTATCAATATCCAATCTTGAATTTATACTCCAAGTGCACCTTCCTAAACTGATGTGATGATGTTAATTCATCGTAATTGACCTGTATAGTATGCGCACAAAAAAAGTGGTTAGCGATTTTTTTTAGGTTCCATGCCGACGCAGCCATGAGTAAGTTTATTTCATCACATGCCATGCCTTTTAGGTGGTTTCTTAATAATCCCAAATCTATTTTTAAGTGATCAGTAATCGGACGTTGTGGCGTTTTTTAGGCTCGACTAATTATACTGAAATAAATAAAAGTAAACTGACACAGGTCATAGCTTTATAAAAAAAAAGATATATCCTCTAATGACAGGTTTCCTCAGTAGCGTCGATTAGTGTAGCAGTAAAAAATGATTGCCAGAGGTAAATGATTGCTTAACAATCAGGGTGCAATAGATGCATATTATTGCTGCAGATGTAGGTGGTACTAAAACGCGGCTGGCATTCGCCGATGCGCAATGCGCCGATAGTATTTTATATGAGACGCGCTATAAAAGTGGCGAATTCGATGACTTCGAGTCGATGCTGCACACTTTTATACAAGACTGCGAAGCTGCGGGTGTGTTGACAGATATGAGCAGTATAGAAGTGTTAATGCTGGCTTTGCCTGGGTTGGTTAGTGGTTCTTCTGCGCGTTTAACCAATCTCCCTTGGGTTATCGAAAAAACTGTATTACAGGAAACTTTCGGCATTAAAAATGTTTCTTTCATGAACGATTTCCAAGCTTCTGCCTTTGGTATTGCTCATTTACTAGAGAAAGATAAAATTGTATTACATGCTGGTGTGTGGCGTTCAGCTAAAAATACCACTGATTCAGTCAGCAATACGCAGCTGCATGACAGACGGCTTGCTGTCGGTGCGGGAACGGGACTTGGCGTATCCTGGGTGGAACGGGAACATGGCGATGATAAAAAAACAGGAGGCGCTCATGCCTCTGAGGGTGGGCACATCGACTTTGCCCCTGTTAATGAGATTCAGATGCAGCTATTAAATTTTTTGCAGCAGTGTTTTGGTCGCGTATCTTACGAGCGAATTTTATCTGGCGATGGTCTGGTCTCGCTGTATCAGTTTTGTGCAGATAGACAAGGTAGACATACTCAGCGTGTAAACATTAACGATGATGACATTAATGCCGAATGGGTTAACAGCCAGGCAAACAACGATGCAGTGGCAGCCAGCGCCGTATCGCTTTTTGTACAAATTTATGGCGCGTATATCGGCAATCTTGCGCTTTTGTTTAAGCCTGATGGTGGTATTTTTATTACCGGTGGCATCGCGGCGAAAATGGTAAGTAGGATGCAGTCAGATGAGTTTATCAATGCTTATCTTGATAAAGGCCGTATGCGAGTACTGGTTGAACAGTTTGCTGTTCATCTTGTCATTAATGAGCGTATCGGTGTACTTGGTGCCCTGTCACAGGCGACTAAAAAAGCCAAGTAATTTTAACTGAATTTTGTCTGTGTTCGTGCAACAATAGCTTACACTTCACCGGCAGAAGTCATTGTAGCGCTACGTTATTACAGAAACTAATTACGGCAGCGAGAATCAATACAGAAGGTATTAAAATGACCAACGGCACAAAAACACAGTCAAAAAATTATCGTTATTACACGGATGCGAATACCGGAACTGAGTTGACACGTAAAACACTGGTGCTGATACTGGCCGGTGGCTCGGGCTCAAGACTTAAAGGCTTGACCAAATGGCGAGCTAAACCGGCCGTGCCCTTTGGTGGTAAATATCGCATTATTGATTTTGCTCTGTCTAACTGTGTCAACTCGGGTCTACGCCGTATTGGTGTATTAACACAATACAAATCACACTCCTTGATTCGGCATTTACAGCGCGGCTGGGGCTTTATGCGAGCCGAAATTGGTGAATTTGTCGAGATTATTCCAGCGCAGCAGCGTATCGACAATGCATGGTACAAAGGCACGGCTGATGCGTTATACCAGAACATCGACATCATCCGCCGTCATGCGCCAGAATATGTGATTGTTCTGGGGGGTGATCATATTTACACCATGGATTATTCCAAGATGTTATACGCTCATGTCTCCTCGAATGCCGATCTAACTGTTGGTTGTGTTGAAGTACCACGCCATGAAGCCAGCGAATTTGGCGTTATGTCTGTTGATGATGAGTACCGAATTACCCGGTTTGCTGAAAAACCAGACGAACCCGATGCCATGCCAGGTAAACCAGATAAATCACTGGCATCGATGGGCATTTATATTTTTTCCACATCCTATCTTTATGCCAGCCTGATTGCTGACGCAGAAGAGCCAGACTCTGCTCATGATTTTGGTAAAAATATCGTGCCTAAAAGCATCTCAACCTGTAATGCCTACGCTTACCCGTTCCTCAACAGTAATGGTAAGCCTGACTACTGGCGTGATGTCGGAACCTTGGATTCGTATTGGGCAGCCAACATGGAACTATGTGAAATTGAGCCTGAACTCAACTTATACTCACGTGACTGGCCAGTGTGGACCTATCAGACGCAGTATCCACCTGCCAAGTTCATTTTTGATGATGATGGTCTGCGTGGTCATGCCATTGATTCTTTGGTATCAGGGGGATGTATTTTATCGGGAGCCAAAGTTAAACGCTCGGTTATATTTTTTGCTACTGAAATTGAGCGTGGCTCAGTGATTAAAGACAGCGTAATTTTGCCGAAAGTATGCATCGGAAAAAATTGCCGTATTACCCGTGCGGTCATCGACAAGGCATGCGTTATTGAAGATGGTACCATTATTGGCGAAGATATCGAGCTTGATCGCCAGCGATTTCATGTGACCGACAGTGGCACCGTTTTAGTTACGCCAGAGATGCTGGGCCAGCATCTTTATGTTGTTGATAAAAAATCACTAAATGATGAACCAGACAGCGATAAGGTGAATGTGGCTTGATTAATAACCAGCGGCAACAAGTAAAAAAAGGGGGGAGTAATGGGCAACGATAATGCAGTCAATTTTGTGTTGTGCTGGCATATGCACCAGCCTTGGTATCAGCAAGGTATTGACGGCGACTATCAACTGCCCTGGGTATACCTGCATGCCATAAAAGACTACGAAGACATGGTGATGCATCTGGAAACGCATCCGAAAATGCAGGTAGTGGTTAATTTTGCACCGGTATTATTAGAGCAGCTTGATGACTATGCCAAGCAGCTAAAAAACTGGCTGGATAATGGCAAGGTAATGAAAGACCCCATGCTTAATCTGCTTGCTGGCGCAAAACCGATTCCCTCTTCGGTAAGTGAGCGCTACCAGTTATTATGTGACTGCCAGAAAGCCAATGCAGAAAAAATGATTGATCCCTATCCTGGCTTTAAACGCCTGCTGGAACCGTTTAAATACATGTTCCCAGGTGGTGCCTGTAATGAAAATGACAAAGGCTGCCTACAGTACTTGAACAAGCAGTATTACATTGATGTACTGGTCTGGTATCACCTTGCCTGGCTTGGTCATGCGCTAAAGCAGACAAAAATATCTTGCCAGTTGATTGAAAAAGAAAGCATGTTTAACAAAGCGGATCGCCGCGCCTTGATACAACTAATGTATGATTGCATTTCCAGTCTGATTCCACGCTATCGAAAACTCGCAGAAAGTGGTCAGATAGAATTGTCCATGACACCTTACGGGCATCCCATTATCCCATTATTGAATTCGCTGGATAACATGAGCTGTAGCCAGCCCGAGGCACCCGTCCCCGTTGGTGCGGTTTATCCTGGTGGCGTCGAGCGCTCCCGCTGGCATATTCAACAGGGCATCGACTGTTTCCAGCATTATTTTGGTCTCAGACCACAGGGTATCTGGTTATCAGAAGGTGCTATTTCAGAAGATGCCATCGCACTGGTTGAAGAATTTGGCTTTAAATGGACGGCATCTGGTGAAGGTGTGTGGCGTAACAGTAAACAGCTTAGTGGTCATGCGTCAGAAAAACTGTACAGCAAACGCGCCTTATTTCATCCTCATGTGCTGACAGGCTATAAACCTAAACTGTTTTTTAGAGATGATGGATTGTCCGATTTGATTGGTTTTGAGTACAGTAAAATGAACTCGGTCGATGCCGCCAATGACCTAGTGAGTCATCTGGTAAATATTGCCGACTTTCTTGATGACGGTGCACATCGGCATGTGGTTTCAATTATTCTCGATGGCGAAAATGCCTGGGAGCATTACCCGCATAATGGTTATTACTTCCTGAATCACCTTTATCAAACCTTGTCTGACCACCCGCTGGTGCAGGCGACCACTTTCGCCGAGCTGGTCGATACTGCATCGGCTCATAGCATCAAAACCCATGAACTTGAAAAACTGTGTCCAGGGAGCTGGGTCTATGGCTCGTTTTCGACATGGATTGGTGAACACGACAAAAACAAGGCATGGGATCGACTGATCGAAGCCAAACAAGCTTATGACAGGGTCTTAAAAAGTGAAATATTAACCAAAAAACAGACAAAAAAAGCCGCTCGCCAATTAGCTATCTGTGAAGGTTCGGATTGGTTCTGGTGGTTTGGCGAAAAAAACACATCAAGCAGCGTGAATGACTTTGACTTGCTGTTTCGGGCGCAGTTACAAAACCTGTACAAGCTGCTACAGCTTAAGGTGCCGGCTAAGATCGATGAACCCCTGTCCATTGGTGGTGGTCATGCCGAGAATTCGGGCACGATGGTTAGAAGTGTCTGATGGGCATCTCTAAAAACTTGGGTTTTTGTTCGAGTTCAAGGCGGATGGATTTTGAGAACCGCAGTGCATATGAAATACATGAGGATCGCAGTTGTCATCCAACGCTGAAACCGGGCAAAAAG
>CAZMLD010000163.1:0-5499 GCA_964566975.1 uncultured Thiotrichaceae bacterium
ATTAATGTTGCACGTCGAACTGTGGCAAAATATAGAGAATCTATGTTGATACCACCTTCAAACGAGCGCAAACGCCTATTTTAGTAGTCAAACCGCCAGGAGTTGAAAAAACTCCCTCAACCATAGTGGAGAAATGCCCATGCAAATAAATCTGACAGGTCATCACCTCGAAGTTACCGATTCGTTAAGAGACTATGTAAATACAAAAATGGCAAAATTGGAGCGACATTTCGATAGAGTCAGTAATACCCGCGTTATACTTTCTGTCGACAAACTTCGACACAAAGCCGAAGCCACCGTCCATATGAGTGGCCACGATGTCTTTGCAGACTGTACTGAAGACGATATGTACACTGCCATCGATCGCCTCGTCGATAAGCTCGACCGTCAAGTGAAAAAACACAAAGAAAAAATAACCAACCATCTACACAACAATAAAAATAACAGTTATAGCCTCGAAGAGGCTGAGTAGGTTCTTTGTATTAGGAGCCAGAGAAAACTGACACAAGGAAGTGTCGTTAACGCACTAAAGGAAAAAAAACTTGTCTCTGACCTCAATACTTCAACAGGCAATAGCAATAAAATGAATCTTGAGACACTTATCAGCGCGAATGCTGTTATCCGCGACGCAGAAATTAAAAGCAAAAAACGTGCACTGGAATTGCTTGCAGAACACCTGTTCCTGCAGCTTAATCAGTCTTCAGCTACGCAGACAGCAGAGGACATCAACGCGCTAACCATATTTCAACTGCTCACCGACAGAGAAAAACTGGGGTCAACCAGTATGGGACATGGCGTTGCCCTGCCTCATACCCGCACCAGTCTGACAGACAGTGCCATCGGTGTCTTTCTAAAACTCGACAAAGGCATAGACTTTGACAACCCCGATAAACAGCCAACTGATTTAATTTTCGCGCTCATCGTGCCAGAGCATTACACCGACCAGCACCTTAAAATACTGGCGCATCTGGCATCACTGTTTAGTGACGAACGCTTCTGCAACACCCTGCGAGAAAGTGACAATAGCCAAGAAATCTATAACAGCCTTATTAACTGGCAACCCACATGATGCCAATAGACTTAGTAAATAACAGTAGCGTCAGCAATACATTTCAGCCGAATACGCCGTTAACACCACAGAAAATAAAAAAGCTGACTCCCATTAGCTCGGTGGCGATAGGCATCAGTCTGCCCTCCACCCTATTTTAGCCATGAAAGAAATCCTTTCCGCTGAATCCATCATTCTCAATCTGGCGAGCAAGATTGAATTAAAGTGGGTGGCTGGCGATGAAGATCCTGAGCTGCCATTACACGTCGTCAATATCAACGAACATGCCACACTCATCGGCCACCTTAACCTAATCCACAACAATATTATCCAGGTGCTAGGAAGAACCGAATGCGACTACCTGAACTCGCTGGACGACGATTTCAGAAACAGCACACTAACCCAGCTATTCACCAATAAAACCGTTGCTGTCATCCTGTCCGAAGGTTTGCCGGTACCCGAGCTACTTTGTGACTACGCGAACAAATACAGTGTCCCCGTCTTAAGCTGCACAGCCGCCAGCAATGACGTGGTTGATACCGCTCGCTACTATCTGCATAAACTGTTTTATAACAAAGAAATTTTACACGGCGTGTTTATGGAAGTGCTGGGCACTGGGGTCTTGATTACTGGTGAAAGCAGTGTCGGAAAAAGCGAGCTGGCACTGGAACTTATCTCGCGCGGTCATCGCTTGGTCGCCGATGATGCTCCGGAGTTTACTCGTATTGCGCCCGACATTCTGGACGGGCGTAGCCCCGAACTATTACAGGGTTTTATGGAGGTACGTGGCTTGGGTGTGCTCAATATTCGAGAAATGTACGGTGGCAACGCCATAAAAAGCAATAAATACCTGCGCCTGATTATTCACATGGAAAAGATGAACAAAGACAACCAGAATAACTTTGACCGACTCAAGGGCCAGAATAAAGTCCAGAAAATCCTTAATGTGGACATTCCGGTCACCGTCATACCTGTTGCTCCCGGACGCAATCTTGCGGTTATTGTTGAGGCGGCAGTGCGTAATCACATATTACGCTTTAATGGTTATGATGCCGGTCAGCAGCTTATCGATTTACAGCAACAGGCAATAAGCAATGACAAGTAACCACGGGGCAATTAAACTCAAGGACGATGAAATGGACCTATCAACATGAAATTAATCATTATTAGCGGACTATCTGGCTCTGGAAAAACAGTCGCATTGCACACATTGGAAGATGAAGATTATTACTGTGTTGATAATCTTCCCATTGGTTTATTACCCCAATTTGTTGAACGGATTCTAAGCCGAAAACTACAGCTCTACGACAACATCGCTGTAGGCATTGATGCCCGCAGTGATGCCGATGACTTACGCGATTTCAATACCATTCTTGAATGGATAAAAGATCGTGATGCCGAGTCAAAAATTGAGATTGAAATCGTTTACATTCAGGCCGAACTCGATACCTTAATAAAACGTTTCAGTGATACCCGCCGCAGACACCCGTTAACCAAAAAAGGGCTGCCCCTGTCCGAAGCCATTGAAATGGAACGTAGCTTATTAAAAGAGGTGGCTACGGCGGCACATTTATATATTGACACCACGCATTACAATATTCACCAACTAAGGCATTACATCAAACAACGTTTAGTGAAACGACAGCAAACGAAACTTTCGCTACTGTTCCACTCTTTTGGTTTTAAAAATGGCGCACCGTCAGACTCTGACTTTGTATTTGACGTGCGTTGCCTGCCCAACCCACACTGGGAGCCTAACTTACGCACCCTGACCGGACAAGACCCCGAAGTTATTGCCTTTTTACAAGAACAGGAAGACGTACAACAAATGCTAGATCACCTCAAAGAATATTTAAGCTTTGTTATCCCAAAATTCATCAAACAAAATCGCTATTATCTAACCGTATCTATCGGCTGCACAGGTGGACAACACCGCTCAGTTTTCATCGCCGAAACATTACATCATGACTTCAGAGATCAATTTGAAAACGTTTCCATTCACCATCGCGAACTGAACAGCTTCAAGTAACCATGTCCATTGCTTTGTTTTTTATAACCCATCAGGGTATTGCCAGCAACCTGCTAAACATTGGCGAATCAATTATCAATGCTACGGCCGACAACCTTTCGTTTACAGAAGTGCCGATGGATGCTGACACTGGTGTCATTATTGATAACATCGAAAACAAGCTAAAAAACCTGAACCTCAACGATGGCGTTTTATTTATCACCGACATCTACGGCGGCACACCCAGCAATATTGCACAGCAACTGGCGAGCAAGCACCATGCAAAGTTAATCAGCGGCATAAACCTGCCCATGGTTATTCGTTTACTAAATTACCGTGATGAAACACCGCCGATATTAATACAAAAAGCACTGGATGGCGCGCATAAAGGCATACAAATAAACACTTGGAATGAGCAGAGTCAATGAGTACAAAAAATGAGTACCAGTAAACAGTTAGAAATCATCAACAAACTGGGGATGCACGCGCGAGCCGCAGCGCAGTTCGTGCAGCTAGCCTCTAACTTCAGCTCTCACATTGAAATTGAAAAAGACAATCGACGAGTCAATGGCAAAAGCATCATGGGCGTAATGATGCTTGCCGCAAGCCAGGGCAGCAATGTAACACTGTATGCAAACGGTGAAGATGAAGAAGAGAGCCTTAACAAACTTGAAACATTAATCAACAACCGTTTTAATGAAGATGAATAACATACAACCAGAAGGCTGATGATTTGAGCACTTACATGAATGGTATCGGCGTATCAAGAGGCATCGCAATCGGTGAGGCTTATGTACTGGTGCACGAACAACTTAATGCTTCACAAATCATTTTACCCAGCACCGCACTTAACGCAGAAATTAAACGCTTTAAAACGGCACTGGCACTGGCCAACAAACAGTTACACGACATTAAAAACAAAATTGCCAAAGATACGGCTGACGATATTCTTGTTTTTATTGATACGCATTTATTGATGCTGGAAGACCCTGCCTTCGACGAAGGCACCATCAACAATATAAAAGAGTATTCCTGCAATGCTGAGTGGGCACTACAAAAACAGGGCGACCGCCTGGTGCAAGTGTTTGACGAAATGGAAGACCCTTATTTACGCACCCGAAAAGATGATGTGCTGCACGTGGTTAAACGCATACAGTCAGCGCTTGCCGGTCACCAAAAAACGAACGATAACCCCTCATACAGAGGGAAAATTATTGTAACCGACGACTTAACTCCGGCCGACACCATCATGATGCAACATCAGAAGGTGGCTGGTTTCATTACCGAATTTGGTGGCCCTCTCTCGCACACTGCCATCCTTGCCAGAAATATTGGCATCCCTGCCATTGTTGGTCTGCACCACGCGCGTCATTTAATTCGCTGCGGCGAAACGCTTATTATTGATGGTTTCGCGGGCGTCGCCATTAATAACCCCGATGACAAATCACTAAAATTCTACCGCGAAGAAAAACGCAACGAAGCGATAAAACGTAACCAATTAAAAACCTTAACAGGGAAACCCGCGACAACGCGTGATAACAAACAAATCACACTGCATGGCAACATCGACCGGCCTGCGGATATAAAACTAATAAAAAAATATGACGACACCGGTGTTGGTTTATACCGAACTGAAATGCTGTTTATCACACTCAATCGATGGCCTGATCAGGCGACACATTTCAAAACCTATAAACGAGCAGTCAACGCACTTAACGGCAAACCGCTGACCATACGCACCATGGATTTGGGCGCCGACAAAGAAATGCTGGAAACCACCGAACAGAGTCCCATAACACATAACCCAGCCATGGGACTGCGCGCTATCAGGCGATGCCTGAAAGAGCCACAGAAATTTATGCCACAGCTACTGGCAATACTACGCGCATCCGCTTTTGGCCCGGTACGATTAATGATTCCCATGCTGACAAATTTGGAGGAGCTAGACCAGGTACTGACCTTAATCGAAGAAGCAAAACAACGATTAAAAAAGAAAAAAATTGCCTTTGATAAAAAACTTCCTGTCGGCGCAATGATAGAGGTACCAGCAGCAGCACTGGCAGCCGATGCCTTTGCCCAGAAGTTGGATTTCCTCTCTATCGGCACCAATGACTTAATCCAGTACACCTTGGCGCTAGATCGTATAGACGACGAAGTTAACTATTTATATGACCCGCTACATCCCGCTGTACTGAAATTAATTCAAATGACAATCCAGGCGGGCAAACAGGCGAACATCCCCGTATCCATGTGCGGTGAAATGGCCAGTGATACACAATATACCCGTTTATTGCTTGGCATGGGTCTGGAATATTTCAGTGTGCAGGCGAACACCCTGCTTGAAATCAAGCATATCATTATCAACAGTACGCTTAAAAACTTGAGGCAGGAGGTTGACGGTATTATGCAAACGCATCACAGCAGCGAAATCAGATCACGGGTG
>CAZMLD010000164.1:0-1510 GCA_964566975.1 uncultured Thiotrichaceae bacterium
CATGGGTGCTTACAAATCAACTGAGTCCGACACTTTAATCTGGTTGATGTACTAGGTTAAGTGCTGACTCCTTATTCAACAGCGAGGAAGTCGCCGCCGTGCTGGTCAATGAGCTCAAGAACACGGCCACCACCACGTGCGACACAGGTAAGTGGCTCTTCGGCCAAAACAACAGGCAGCCCCGTTTCTTCCATAATCAGGCGGTCGATGTCCCTTAATAATGAACCGCCACCGGTTAACACAATGCCGCGTTCAGCAACATCAGCACCAAGCTCCGGCGGGGTTTGTTCCAGTGCGATTTTAACCGCGCCTACGATACCGTGTAAGGGTTCCTGTAGCGATTCAAGAATTTCATTACTGTTGAGTGAAAAGCTACGGGGAATGCCTTCAGACAGGTTGCGACCCTTGACTTCGATTTCTAATAAATCTTTGCCGGGGTAGGCAGTGCCAATTTCGTGTTTAATTCTTTCTGCGGTAACTTCGCCGATTAAGATGCCGTAATTACGGCGCACGTAATTGGTAATGGCATCATCAAATTTGTCACCACCGACACGGATAGAAGAAGAATAAACAATACCATTTAATGAAATTACGGCAACTTCCGATGTACCGCCGCCAATATCAAGTACCATTGAACCCTTGGGTTCATCGACTGGCATGCCAGCACCAATGGCTGCTGCCATGGGTTCGTCAATTAAATAAACTTTACGAGCACCAGCGCCAGCAGCCGATTCGCGGATAGCGCGGCGTTCCACCTGTGTTGCGCCGCAGGGAACACAAATCAGTACACGTGGACTGGGGCGTAAAATTTTACTTTCATGTACCGAGCGAATGAAATGTTGTAGCATTTTTTCGGTAATGTTGAAGTCAGCAATAACCCCGTCGCGCATCGGGCGGATGGCGGTAATGTTTTGTGGTGTACGCCCCAGCATGCCTTTAGCAGCTTTGCCATAGGCCTCAATGCTTTTTGGTCCACCGGGTCCGCGATCCTGACGGATGGCAACAACGGAGGGTTCATCGAGAACAATGCCTCGACCGCGAGCGTATATCAATGTATTGGCAGTGCCAAGATCAATTGATAAATCGTTGGAAAATATTCCCCGAAAACGATTCAAAAACATGTGTGTGCAGACCTTTTAGTGTTCTTTTAGGTGTACTCTAAAAAAGAGAATCAGATAGCCATGATGACAGTGCCATTCATACGTCACTGAGGTTTTAGTGAGTTTTAACCTGGTATTATAGTTATTCTCTCAACCAGAGAGCGTTCTTACCGTGGTTCCATTTTTTTATTGCAATGTAGGGGGCAATGTAGAGCCTGAGGTGCGCGTACTGTAGCAATCACGGTGCTATTGGGCAAGAGTTATTCGGTATATAACGAGATAATTAAGTATTTATCAGGACTGCATTCAATTTTGCTGCGAATTCAAGTGGAGCAAACAGTCAGAATGTGCTAATTTCCCGCCTCATTCTCAGCTTCTGTAGTTGTTATAGTCGTCAGTTTGTTGGTTAT
>CAZMLD010000164.1:1610-5491 GCA_964566975.1 uncultured Thiotrichaceae bacterium
TCCATGTCAATTGAAATTGATGAAGTTAAAAAGATAGCCAAACTGGTCTGTCTTAGTGTTGATGAAGCAGATATGCCGTCATATGCGACCAATCTGTCAAATATTTTGGAATTGGTGGCACAGATGGATGCGGTTGATACTACGGGTGTAACCCCAATGTCACATCCGTTTGATGCTGTGCAGCGTTTGCGAGAAGATGTAGTGACGGATTTTAATCGCCGAGATGATTTTCTTGGCATGGCACCAAAAACAGAAGACGGTCTTTATCTCGTGCCGAAAGTCATCGAGTGAACAGGAAAAATAATGAGCAGTAATTATCATACTAAAAGCGTTACTGAGCTGTCCGCTATGTTACGCGCTGGCGAAGTCAGTAGTGTCGCGTTAACCCAGTATTTTCTCGATCGTATTAAAAACAGTGACCATAAGTTAAACAGTTTTATTACTGTTTGTGAGCAGCAGGCGCTAGCGCAGGCTGCCGAGTCCGATGAAAAACTAAAAGCGGGCAATGCACCGATGTTGACTGGCGTGCCCATTGCACACAAAGACATTTTTTGTACCCAAGGGGTGAAAACCAGTTGCGCCTCAAAAATGCTGGATAATTTTATTTCACCCTATGATGCGACCGTGGTAAAAAATATGCGGGCAGCCGGGGTGGTGATGTTGGGTAAAACCAATATGGATGAATTTGCCATGGGCTCGTCTAACGAGACCAGTTATTATGGTGCGGTAAAAAACCCATGGAACTTACAGGCTGTGCCTGGTGGTTCATCCGGTGGTTCGGCGGCAGCGGTAGGGGCGCGTCTGACACCCGCTGCAACAGGCACCGACACCGGTGGCTCGATTCGCCAGCCAGCAGCATTTTGTGGCATTACTGGTCTGAAACCAACTTATGGTCGTGTTTCCCGATTTGGCATGGTTGCTTTTGCATCCAGCCTAGATCAGGCTGGGCCGATGGGGCAAAGCGCCAGTGACTGTGCATTATTATTGAATGCGATGGCGGGGTTTGATGAAAAGGACTCCACCAGCATTGACAAAGCAGTGCCAGATTACTCGGCAGATCTTAATAAACCACTGGATGGTTTGCGAATCGGCTTACCAAAAGAATATTTTAATACAGAAAACGGTGGTATGGATGCGGCTGTGGAAAGCACCATAAAAACTGCCCTTGACCAATATAGAGCCATGGGTGCTCAGTTAATCGATATTGAACTGCCCAACAGTGCTTTGTCTGTCCCCGTTTATTATGTGGTTGCCCCTGCCGAATGTTCGGCTAATCTATCGCGTTTTGATGGTGTACGTTATGGTTATCGCTGCGATAATCCAAAAGATTTAAATGACTTATACACTCGCTCACGCGGCGAAGCTTTTGGCATAGAAGTACAACGCCGAATTATGGTTGGTGCGTATGTGCTGTCATCGGGTTATTACGATGCCTATTATTTGAAAGCACAAAAATTGCGGCATTTAATCAGTGATGACTTTAAAAAAGCGTATGAAAAAGTGGATGTCATCATGGCGCCAACGACCCCAGCAACCGCGTTTAACCTGGGCGAAAAAACAGGCGATCCAATAGCCATGTATTTGTCCGACATTTTTACCATTGCGGTTAATCTTGCCGGTATTCCGGCGATGTCGATACCAGTGGGTTTTGCCAGCAATGATGGCACAGGTAAAGCCATGCCAGTAGGGATGCAAATTATCGGCAACTATTTCGATGAAGCCAAGTTACTGAATGTGGCGCACCAGTATCAGCAGCAAACTGACTGGCACACACGTATACCTGAGGAATTTAGCTAATGACTAGTCAATCGGCTGCCAGCGAATACGGCGCATGGGAAGTGGTTATCGGCTTGGAAATACATGCCCAGTTAGCCACCAAATCAAAAATATTTTCTGCCGCAAGCACCGCTTATGGTGCCGCGCCAAACACCCAGACCAGTGTGGTGGATATTGCCTTACCAGGCGTGTTACCTGTTTTGAACAAAGAAGCGGTACATATGGCAGTAAAGTTTGGCATGGCGATTAATGCTGAAGTGGCAGAGCGTTCGGTGTTTGCGCGTAAAAATTATTTTTACCCTGATCTACCTAAAGGCTATCAAATTTCACAATTTGACCTGCCGATTGTGGGTGTGGGTTGCATTGATATTGAGCTGGCAAACGGCGAAACAAAAACCATCGGCATCACCCGTGCCCATCTTGAAGAAGATGCGGGGAAATCACTGCATGAAGACTATGCCGGCATGACCGGCGTTGATCTCAATCGTGCCGGCACACCGTTATTAGAAATTGTCTCAGAACCCGATATGCGTAGCGCGGCTGAAGCGGTGGCTTACATGAAGAAAATCCATACGCTGGTGCAATACATTGGTATCTGCGATGGCAACATGCAAGAAGGTTCGTTCCGTTGTGACGCTAATGTCTCAGTGCGACCAAAAGGTCAGCAAGCATACGGGACGCGTGCCGAACTGAAAAATATTAACTCTTTTCGTTTTGTCGAACGTGCAATAAATATTGAAGTTGCGCGTCAGATTGAGTTAATTGAAGACGGCGGTGAGGTGGCGCAGGAAACCCGGCTTTATGACTCGGTGAAAAATGAAACCCGTTCCATGCGTAGTAAAGAAGAAGCCAACGATTACCGCTATTTCCCCGACCCTGATTTGCTGCCCGTCATCATTACCGAGCAATACCGCCAGCAAGTTCGCAATGAGCTACCTGAAATGCCAGAACAGAAGCAACAGCGATACATTGATGAGCTAGGCCTGTCAGCTTATGATGCGGGTGTGATTACCGCATCGTTAGCACTGTCTGTTTATTTTGATGCTGTTGTTAAGGAAACCGATGATGCAAAACTCTCTGCCAATTGGATAACGGGTGAACTGTCTGCTCGGTTGAATCGTGAAGAAAGCGACATTCAGCATGCTGCTGTCGATGCCCTAGCGTTTGCGGCGTTGTTAAAACGAATAAAAGATAACACCATTTCAGGAAAAATCGCCAAAGATGTGCTCGATGCCATGTGGCATGGCGAAGGCAGTGCCGATGAGATCATCGCCAGCAAAGGGTTAAAGCAAATAACCGATAGTGGGGCGATTGAAACCTTTGTTGATGAAGTGATTGCCGCCAACCCTTCGCAGTTTGCCGAGCTCAAAGGTGGTAAAGATAAGATGATGGGTTTCTTTGTCGGACAGGTAATGAAAATGTCCAAAGGTAAAGCCAACCCGGCGCAGGTGAATGCGCTTATTCGTCGCAAAATGGAATAAGCCACTGTGTTGCAGGAATCTAGACATAGGCACTTGCGTTGGCAAATGTAAGGATGGCAAGGTGTTGAGTCGTTGTGTTTTTTATTGACCAACTTGCAATGTTATTAACAAAACGGTGCTGCCCAGCTACGCTGTGTGGTAAATTTTATGTTTAAAAGGTTTTTACAATGAACGAATCAGAATTTCAGAAAATTGCTGAACAAACCGTCGAGGCTATTCAGGATGCGATTGATAACAGTGGTGCTGATGTCGATTACGATGAAATTGGCGGTGTGTTAACGCTGGAATTTGACAATGGCAGCAAAATTATTTTCAGCAAACAGGCTGCCATGAGTCAGCTATGGATGGCAGCTAAATCGGGTGGTTTTCATTTTGACTATGATGACAATACTGGTCAGTGGCTATGTGATAGTGGCGATAACGAAGAACTGTATAGCATGTTATCGAGGCTGGCGACCGAGCAGGCTGGTGAAGAAATTGTGTTGTCCGTAAAGTAAGGCAGTAGTAAAAATTTTCATTGAGACGCTGAGCGCGGTTGTGCGAATGCAGGCTAGCATTCTCTGCCTATGGCCTTTAAAACTGATCCAACATGCCAATATCAAAAACGTCTGTCGAAGAACTTAA
>CAZMLD010000165.1:0-5458 GCA_964566975.1 uncultured Thiotrichaceae bacterium
TGTACTTAATGTGGGGCGACAGCGTCAGCGCTTCATCGGTACCAGATGCACGCACGTTGGTCAGTGGCTTGGGTTTTATCGGATTAACCACTAAATCATTGTCACGTGAGTGAATACCAACAACCTGACCTTCATAAATTTCATCATTATTGCCAACCAGTAATTTACCTCGCTCCTGCAACGGGCAGAGCGAATACGCCACGGCCTTGCCGCGTGAATTGGAAACCAGCACACCATTAAGCCGCTGCCCAATGCCATCAGACACCATCGGGCCATAATGATCAAACACGCTGTATAACAGGCCAGTACCACGCGTCATGGAAAGATACTCCGTTCTAAAACCAATCAAACCTCGCGCGGGAATAATGAAATCAAGCCGAACTCGACCTTTACCGTCCTGCACCATGTCTTTTAGATCAGCCTTGCGTTTACCCAACGCTTCCATCACCGCGCCCTGATGCTCCATTTCGATATCAGCAGTAAGCTCTTCATAAGGCTCCTGCTTAACGCCGTTTTTCTCCTGAATAATCACTTCTGGTCGACCCACGGCAAGCTCAAAGTTTTCTCGGCGCATGGTTTCGATTAATACCGAAAGGTGTAACTCGCCACGCCCCGAAACTTTGTATTTATCGCCTTCAACCTGCTCGACGCGCAGGGCAACATTGTGTTTTAGCTCCTGTTGCAGACGATCCCAGATATTTCGACTGGTCACGTATTTTCCTTCCTGACCAGAAAATGGTGACGAATTTGCCTGAAACAGCATACTGATGGTGGGCTCATCGACCATCATTGGCGGTAGTACTTCCACATTATTTGGATCACAGATGGTGTCGGAGATGGATAACGGATCAATACCAGTAATGGCAACAATATCACCTGCCCGCGCTTCTTCTATCTCTACCCGCTCTAAACCATGAAAGCCCAACACCTGACCAATGCGACCGCTGCGTTCCTTGCCGTCGTTACCCACAACTTTTACCGCCATATTGGTTTTAACCACGCCACGAGCAATACGACCAATGCCGACAATACCCACGTAACTGTTGTAATCTAGGGTTGAAATCTGTAACTGAAACGGGCCGTCGACATCAACATCTGGCTCTGGCACATGTTCGATAACCGCCTCAAATAAAGGCGTCATGTCACCCTCGGTAAGGTCAGAATCATTGCCCGCATAACCATTGATAGCAGAGGCATAAATTACGGGGAAATCAAGTTGTTCATCGGTTGCGCCAAGTTTATCAAACAGATCAAAAGTCAAATCCAGGGCGCGATCTGGGTTAGCCCCATCACGGTCGATTTTATTAATAACAACGATAGGCTTAAAACCCATGGCAAAGGCTTTCTGGGTAACAAACCGAGTCTGTGGCATGGGGCCATCAACCGCATCAACCAGCAGTAAAACCGAATCAACCATCGACAGCACTCGCTCGACCTCACCGCCAAAATCGGCATGTCCTGGTGTATCGACAATATTAATGTGGTAGTCATTCCAGGTAATGGCGGTGTTTTTTGAAGTAATGGTAATACCGCGCTCTTTCTCCTGATCGTTTGAATCCATAACACGCTCGCCAGGTGCTTTACGCGCATCCAGCGTGCCCGATTGTTCCAGCAATTTGTCAACCAGAGTGGTTTTGCCGTGGTCGACATGGGCGATGATGGCAATATTACGAATTTTAGTGCTCACGATAGTTCTCAGTAAAGGTTGAAAAAGGGGCGCATTATAGGCGTTTATTGGAAAATAAACTGTATTAACTTTGGGCTATACGAAAACACCAGAAGATTTAAAAAATAAAGAAACAGCGAGAAAAGATAAAACAGCAAAAATATCGCCTGCTATTAACTCAGCAACAAGCTCAACGACAAGTAATTTTTAACCCGATTTAGTGAGCGTCATCTTATTAACGGCACTTTTTCACAGACCAATCCACTGGCTCACCGCTTTACGCGCTTCATCATTCGCAGGGCGGGCGATTAATCCAGTGCGACTTATGGCAATGTTGTACTTGGCATCAGCAGTCATTGGCAAAAATACCGCGCTACCGTAAGTGGCATCAACCCAACGCAGCCAGTTTTGATGTTGGCGGAAAAACCCCCACAAATCGAATTGCTCATCATCAAGATAGGCTGGTTTTTTTACCAGTGAATACACACTACGCGGCAGATTCTTCTCATCATTAATATTAATATAGCGCCCAGATATTCGATGCAGGCGATAACTCGCATCCAGCCCTAACAGGCTTGCCATGCCCTGCCAAGTCAGCACCTGGGCATCAAGCTGCCATTCATCGCCATGTAAATCAACCACTAGATGAAGGCCTGAATCCAACGCACTTATTGTGGCGCGAAATTTCTGCTCGCCAAGTTTTTCAAAACTGATTTCAGCGACCGCTCGCTCATAAATCAAACGCTGATAGGTGTATAAGTTTGAAGCCAGCAAAAAACTGGCGCTCGCCAATAGCAGAAAAAACAGCCCTGATAATTCTAACGCCATGCCATTAATGAAACGGCGCTGAAAAAAACGCTTAATCCCAGTGACGGCAAACACCAGTCCAACAAAGGCAATAAGCACACTAATCAGTGTTAAATATGACATGTTGATTAATTTATTTAGATGGATGCTGCCGGTATATTACCGCCGTATGCTTATCGCATTATCCGGTCTCGCGCAGCCTGTGCTTTTTCAGATTCACCGGCAGCATCACAAATACTGGCTAACGTTTCCAGTGCCCGGATATTGTCTTTATCTACTTCCAGTGCCTGCTCACAATGATAACAGGCTTTGTCATAATCACCCTGTTGCTGAGCGACTCGCGCCAGACCCAATATGGCATAAAGATCATGCCCCACTTTTAAGCTACAATGGTAATGCTTAACCGCAGCATCAAACTGCTTTAGTGACACTAACGCATCACCTACACGAGTCCACAGCGGCTGATTTTCTGGCTCCTGGTCAAGAATTTTTTGCCACCAGAATACCGCTTTGTCCATTTTTAACTGACCACGAAAACAGTCGCCCATACCAAACAGAGCAAAATTATTTTTTGGGTCAAGATCTAACGCATTTTCATAGTAGTCCATGGCACGATCAAATTCTTTTCGACGTCGGTATATATTGCCAATCATGGTCATTAAAACCACATTATGCGAAGTGTTTTTAGCCAGCAACTTTTCAAAGCAGTTTAAGGCTTTTTCATCATTATGCTGCGCGTAAAAAACATTACCCAAACCCAGCAAAGCAAACGGATCATACGGCTTAATAACGAGCGACTGCTGGTAGAAATCAATCGCATTGTCGCTGTCACCCAGCTTGTGATAGGCATCAGCGAGGCGCACCATGACATGGCTGTCTTTATCGTTAATTTCTAGGTAACGCAACCAGAAAGGAATCGCCTGTAGCGGCTGTTTCATACCACGGCGCGCATCACCCGCACCACGTAGCGCAAAGATATTGTTGTTGTCTTTTTTTAGCACCTCATCATATTGTTCGCCAGAATCTGCAAAGCGGTTAAGCTTGCGATAAACATCGCCCAGCCCAGACAACACGTAAGGGTTATCTGGATCCATTTCCCTAGCTTCTAAATAGACTTTTTCAGCCGCCTCTAACTGGCCACCACGAAAAAGGCGACTGCCTTTTTTTGACAATTCAATCACAGCTTTCCTAGATATTCCTGTCATGTTTTTTTCGACTCTATGATCCTTAGGAAAAACAAATAGTACAACGATTAGTCATTCATATACAACGTACATACTACCATTAATATTTTATAATAACGGCAGCGCTTTAAAATCCTTGAATTTCATAAGTCACGCCGCATTAAATATACCAGCAACTTCTACTAGGTGGATATTAGCTCGCTTTACTAAACCAACCATCGAGATAACATCCCCCTGCATATTCAAGTAAAATACCGGCTCATGACACAACACGCAAAAAAACACGCCTATCTGGTTGATAGCAGTATTTACATTTTTCGCGGCTGGCACGTCTACTCGGATGAAATTGTAGACCGTGACGGCAACCCCTGTAACGCCGTATACGGCTTTACCGAGTTTCTGCGTGAACTGCTGGAACTCGAACAACCCGAATACATCGCCTGCGCCTTTGATGCAAAACAGACCAACTCCTATCGCCGTGAGATATTTCCAGACTACAAAGCCAACCGAACACCTGCCCCGGCGGCACTCAAAAGCCAGTTTAAACACTGTCGTGATTTTTGCCGCGCCGCTGGCATTGCCGATTTCTCCAGTAATCGTTTTGAAGGCGACGACATTATCGGCACGCTGGCAACAAGATTGCGTGAAGATGGTTTCAGAATTACCATTCTCAGTGCCGACAAAGATCTCGCGCAGTTGCTCAGACCCGGCGATGTATGGTGGGACTATGCACGCAACAAAATTCTGCATTATAAAGATGTCGAAAAAAACTTTGGCGTTAAACCGGAACTGATTGCCGATCTGCTAGCTCTGGCTGGTGACAAAGTGGATAACATTCCTGGCATTCCCGGCATCGGTTACAAAATGGCATCAAATCTGCTAAAAAAATACCCCGGCGTGGAACACATCATGGAGAACATCGACAACATAGCAGCCATGAAATTCCGTGGTGCCAGCCGCATTCAAATGCTGGTTGAGCAACATCAGCATATTCTGCCGATGACAAAACAACTGACCACTATTGTTACCGATGCCGAGTTCAAAGGCCCGAAACAAGACCTGCGCTGGTCGGGCATCAATCCGCAGGCCATGCACACCATTTTCGATCAGTTAGACGCAGCCAACGCACGCCGTCAGCGCTGGTTTGATTTACAGGCTGTCGCCACCGCTGGATGAAGCAACTTAAACGCTAGGCAAAAACATGCCCATAATGTCAGCCAGATAAACATTCACTTTTGCAGCAGCATCTAAACAAGCTGCTAACCACCCGCCATGATTATATTATTCAACAAACCTTTTGACGTACTTTGCCAGTTCACCGATGAGCAGAAACGCAGAACACTGGCTGACTTTATCAAACAAAAAAACGTATACGCCGCTGGCAGGCTAGATCGTGACAGTGAAGGACTGGTAATACTTACCGATGATGGCCGCCTACAGCACAAAATCACCGAACCAAAAAACAAAATGCCAAAAACCTACTGGGTTCAGGTAGAGGGTGAAATCACCAGTGAGGCATTAGCGCAGCTAAAAACAGGCATCAGTCTTAAAGATGGCAAAAAACAGCCCATAAAAACAAAACCCGCCAAAGCAAAAATAATAACTGAGCCTGAAGAACTCTGGTCACGCGAGCCACCCATTCGCCAACGCAAGCATATTCCAACATCATGGATAGAACTGGTTATCAACGAAGGCCGTAATCGGCAGGTAAGACGAATGACCGCTGCAACAGGTTTTCCAACCTTGCGACTAATACGTTACCGTATTGGCAGCTGGAGTATCGACAATATTAATACAGGCC
>CAZMLD010000166.1:0-5448 GCA_964566975.1 uncultured Thiotrichaceae bacterium
ATGAAGAAGTCTTCTCCACATCTCTATGAAAGCCAGCTCAAACCTATATTGGAACAGTATTTGTGAGGTGCTTACGGACACCGTTACCGTATGGGTGATACGCTTTCCTCCAATATAACCTGTAAAGCCGTTAATCTTCAACACCTCAGTCACCCTCGCTACGATTCAACTGATTTTTTTAGGTTCAAGTAAAATGACAGACCACGTTTTATGACCAAGATCGAACAATGAGGGGGGGGGCAGAGATTAATGGGATCAAAGTCAGTGCCTTAATTACCGTGCTTCTTTTGAAGTATTTAACTCGATTTTAGGTGGCGCACTTGGAATGTGAATTCAAGCAGTCAAAAGAATACCGATGATGGTCAGACTAGGCCTGAACGACTACACATTACTCAATATTTTTACCATAGTGTTTATGATCCTTACGTCGCCGACCTGCCTTTTGGGTAATTACCCCCTGAATAACACTCTGGCCACTGATTTCCACCGTATCATACAAGTCATTTAACGGCTGTAGATAATACCTGTCTTTGACTATGCGTAACTGGCGAAAAATATATTCCTCATCGACTTCTGCCATCACATAACAGCCATCACGAATCGCTCCGGCAGGATCAACAATAATAACCGCGCCTTCAGCGAATTCCGGCAACATACTGTCACCCAACACACGCAAAGCAAACGGCTCACTCGCCGCACAACCACCCGTTTCCATATTACTACCTATTCAAAAAATACTTGCACTATAATATATCAATCAGTTTAGCTATTTTCCACAAAAATATCGGCACATTTCCACCATCACACTAGGGGCTATTTTAAGGCTAAGCAATAACACCGCGTGATGTTCTAAAGAAATAGCAACCCAGTCGAATCATTGTTATCCGCTGAGTGTCATCTAAAACACCAATGAGCTGACATGGTCAAACAGACATTCAATGTTGCGCTGATGTTGTGTAGCTATCGCCATTTGCGCCCCGACTCACGTCAAGCACATTAGCAAGTTGCGATATTTTATCCATGATTCGAGTTAGCTGTTGTAAGTCTCGAATTTCAATGGTTACTGCCATTCGTGCCGTTTGTTCTTTTTTATTTGACACGGTATTTACCGCGACAACATTAACTTTATCGTCCGACAACGTTCTTGTAATATCACTTAACAGACCATGTCGGTCATTTGCCAGAATAAGAATATTGACTGGGTAGTTTTTCGTGTCACTATCACCCCACTCTACTTCGACAAGGCGAACCTGGTCTTTTTCTTTCAGGTGAAGGATGTTTTTACAATCAATGCGATGAACACTTACGCCTCTATCTTTGGTGATAAAACCAACAATTTCATCATGTGGCACAGGCATACAGCAGTTGGCAATACTGGTCAGTAGATTACCGACACCTAAAACATTGATATTTCTATCTAGCTTCTTTTCTGTTGTGTATTTTTTTTCTGCACGCAACGGAATCGTGTTTGTATGAGCCTGATCTGCATCAAACTCATACAACATGGATGACATTTGTGACACACTAATGTCACCCCTGCCCAACTGTATATAAAAATCATTTGTTGAGTTCAGCTTAAAGTGTGCTATCACCTTTTTAAGTTCTGGTTTTATGCCATGGCGCTTAAATTCACGTTCACACAAGGTTTTACCTTCGACAATATTTTTTTCCTCGTCCTGCTTTCTGAACCAGCCTCTGATTCTATTTTTTGCACGTGAGGTTTTTATATAACCCAGATGCGAGATTAGCCAGTCTCGTCGTGGCGATGCTTCTTTAGCCGTTAATATCTCTACACGTTCACCATTTTTTAGCGCGTAGGTTAATTGCACAATACGGCCATTAACCTTTGCACCACGACAACGATGCCCAATTTCAGTATGCACGGCGTAGGCAAAATCTAACGGTGTGCCATTTTCTGGCAAGTCAATAACACGTCCTTCCGGCGTTAACACATAAACACGATCCTGGAACATTTCTGAACGAAAATTTTCCATCAGTTCATCGTCATTAGCCGATGATGTATCAAGTAGCTTTCTTAAAGATTCAATGCCTGATTGCACATTACTTTTCGTGTTGCTGTTTTCTTTATACCGCCAGTGCGCTGCTACGCCATATTCTGCAAACTCATTCATTTGTCGAGTTCGAATTTGAATTTCAATGGGTTTTCCACGAGGACCATAAACAGCAGTATGTAATGACTGGTAACCATTTTCTTTCGGGTTGGCAATGTAGTCATCAAACTCTTTATTGATATGTCGCCATTGTGCATGAACCAGACCCAGTACAACATAGCATTCTGCAATACTCTGAAGCACTACACGAACCGCACGCACATCATATAACTCTTCAAAACTGCAACGCTTATCGGTCATTTTTTTCCAGATGCTATAAATGTGTTTAGGTCGGCCGTAAATTTCCGCCGAAATATCTTCTCTACCGGCAATCAGTTGTATTTTTTCAACCACACTAGCAATAAAGTGCTCTCTTTCTTCGCGCTTTTCCTGTAGGTGTTTGGCGATTTGTTTATAGGTCTCCGGTTCAAGATAACGAAACGCGAGGTCTTCCAGCTCCCATTTTAATTGACCAATACCCAGCCGATTGGCTATAGGGGCAAATAGCTCCAGACTTTCTCTGGCAACCTCTTGCTGCTCAGTAACACTTGCCAGCTTTAACTGCCTTAATCGTTGCACCCGATAAGCCAGTTTTATCAAAACTGCACGAACATCATCAACCATAGATAGCAGCATGCGTCGCAAACGTTCAACTTGTTCGGGTGAGGCATCATCCTGCTCACCATGAAACTCATGCAGCTTAATAACGCTTTTAACTAGCTGAATAATATCTTTGCCATAAATGGTTTGCAGGGCATCAAAATCAGCTTTTATTATTAATGGTGAGCTGCTTAACAGCGCAACAATAAGCGTGGTTTCATCACAGCCAAGTTCACTTAACAGCAAGGCAACATCTAAAGCATTGGGCAAGGCACCCTTTACCGGCAAGTTCCAGGCACGTTCACAGGCAAGACGTAACAAACTGTTTTTATCGCCATCAAGTCCAGCCAGCTGATGCAGGTACTGATCGGTGGTAAAGTCTTTTGTTACCTGATTAAAATAACGTGTTTTTTGCATGGATTTATTGTTATCTCAGGCGAATGGTGTAGATATGATTGAATAGTACTAAAAAAGTTTAGACTACAGTGCTGACAACACGAAGATATTCAATATTTTACGGTTGTGTACTTGGCATATCGAATATAAGCGGCAAAGGAGAAAAGCTACTGAGTAGCAATTTGCATGCCTGTCGTTGACAGGCACTGTCCTGACAGCAAGCCAGATGTTAAGACTCTCAACAGAAAGAGTCTGGTGAGTGAAGTCCGAAAAATAACGCGACCGGCAAACTTAGCAAGCCTTGTTTACGCCGCACAGAAACCTCTCGTGTGAAAGGCAGACGCTGACAATCAGTCTTCTCGGCACTCTGTGCACTTTCCATACAGGGTCAGGCTATGATCGGTAACTTCAAAGCCTTTCTCAGCGGCCACTTCATTTTGACGATTTTCTATCATCTCGTCATAAAATTCTTCTACCTTGCCACAGGAGACACAAACAATGTGGTCGTGATGGCCTTTTTCAGAAAGCTCAAATACCGCCTGCCCTTTCTCAAAATGATGACGTTCCACCAAGCCAGCCGCTTCAAACTGTGTTAAGACGCGATATACCGTTGCCAGACCGATTTCTTCACCGCCGCCTAGTAATCCACGATAGATATCCTCAGCACTTTGATGCCGCAGTTCAGATACTTCCAGTAGCTCCAGAATTTTCATCCTAGGGAGCGTTACTTTTAGGCCTGCTTTTTTTAAATCACTAGATTCCATAAGTTTTATACTGACTCTCAGAAGAATATGCGGTAATATTTCCGCCTTTTTGTAGACTGTGCTATTTAACCACGTTTATTATGCGCTGAACCACCCTCATTTGAAAGATATGAATTTTTTTTTAAAAATACGCCTCATTTTTGTGCTTCTAGCTAGCTTACAGCTTTACGGCTGCGCTTCATGGCTGCCCGAACCACACAAGCTGGATTTACATCAGGGAAATAGCATCAAGCTGGAGCAACTGGAACAACTTGAAATCGGCATGAGCATGGCTCAAGTGCGAAGAATCATGGGTTCACCGATATTGTCGGATCCGTTTCATTCCCAGCGTTGGGATTATATTTACCGTTTTATTCCAAATAAAGGATTCAACAGAAAGTCTTTATTAACACTGCATTTTGACAATGAACGATTAGTAAGCATTGACGACTCAGAATACATTGAGCCATAACATATTGAAGGTAAATCCAAGATTCATAAAAAAACTGGCGATATCACAGAGGGCGTAAAAGGCTGAATTTTTCAGGCTAGCGCGACAATATTACATTAATCACCCCTTATTAATCACTACTCGTTGCGCTATCAGTACCCTTCTGCATTTTTTTACCTTCAGCCGCACGTTTTCGTCTCACTTCCTTCGGGTCAGCAATTAAGGGTCGGTAAATTTCAACACGATCGCCATCGGACAATGTCGTGGTCATGGCTGCTACTTTGCCAAAAAGGCCGACCTTGGCAGCTTCAAGCTCCTGCTCAAGCTCAGGAAAGTCGAGCATTATGCCCGACTGTACGATTGCCGCACCAATAGTCGTACCAGCATCAACATTAACCGTGCAGATAACCTGTTTTTCTGGTGTCGCATAAGCCACTTCGATATTGATGCTCTCTGCATCCATGTTTAACCACGCTCACCGTAAACATCAACCGCGCGTTTGCAAAACGAGTCGACCAATGAACTGGCTATTTGGGTAAATATCGGTTTTGCTGCAATCGACACTAGCGCGTTATCAAATTCGAACTCAAGCTCCAAGTGAACTTTACAGGCGTTTTCTGTTTTAAGCGCATCAAACTGCCAGTAACCCGTTAATTTTTTAAACGGGCCATCAACTAATTCCAGGGCTATGCGTTTGTCCCTGGTCAACGTGTTATGGGTAGTAAACGTTTTATTTAACACCCCTTTCGCAATTTCTACGCTGGCGACCATTTCTGTTTCACTTTCACTTTTAACACTGGAGGAGCGACACCAAGGCAAAAATGATGCGTATTCCGCCACATTATTAACCAGTTGGTACATTTCTGCCGGTGAATAGTGCACCAGTGCGTTGCGTTTAATATGTGACATAGAGTATATATTCTGGCTCACGCCGAGTGGTGACTAAAATATTAAATAGCGCCAACAGCTTTTAGAAAAACGACTATAACGGCTAACGGAGTAACATAACGAACTAAAAAATGCCAAGTATTATACATCACTGGATGGGTCATCAGTTCGTCTCTGGTTGATTGTTTACGCATCACCCAGGCCGCAAAAATCGCAATAAACAAACCCCCTAACGGCAGCATAATATTGGCTGTCAAAT
>CAZMLD010000167.1:0-5444 GCA_964566975.1 uncultured Thiotrichaceae bacterium
CGCATTTGGGTTCCAGGATGATGCTTCCCAGGGCTCATTCACCCAGCCTTCCAGCTCAGAGCTTGACCACGCTGAAACCGTTGCAGGCGGAGCAGCGTTAGAACCGCCAGGGCCATAACGAGCGGTGGGCAACACCCCCCAACTTGGCGTGCCCCATAAAGGGCTCACATTATTTACACCCGTGTTACTCAGAGCGCCAGCCGACCAGGGCGCATGCAACCAGGGTGAACGTACAAAGGGATTATTTGCCATGTCAGTATGCAGCGCACCAGGGGGTAGACCCTGCATGGTTAGTGCTCGCATATACGGATTTGAAAAATCAGACTGGGCAAAGCTGCCGTGGCTATTAGCAGGAACACGATTTAGCATGCCTAACGCCGCCATCATGCTCATCATCATCTGGATAAATGGCATGTTGCCGCCAGACTGGTAAAAATTTTTTTGAGCATGCACAGCCTGACTGCTGAACAATATTATCAGCAGTGAAATCAATAACCATTTAGGCGGTGTTTTTGGCATGCGGCAATTATGCACATTTTTACTTAATATTAGCAACGTCTTAAACTGTTATTTTTGAATAGCGGCATTTATTTTGGGTCTATGCCATATTGAGTGGAAGAAGTATGGGTTTATGTTACATTGAGTGACTTTTATTGTGACCAAAAAATTATCCTCCCCGTCATTCCCGCATGTTTTTAGCGGGAATCTATTGCCTGAAGAGTAGATCCCTGCTAAGAACATGCAGGAATGACGGAGTAAGTAACTTTGGTATTTCTAGGTTACAATAAAAATCCACTCAATATGGCATAGACCCTTTATTTTTAACCGAAAACCATCAATTACGGGCAAACACCCAGGTCATGCCGCCACCAATAAACAGGTAGTCAGTCTGTTCAACCAGGGGACTATCTTCAATCGCTGAACCGGTAAGATTCTGATAACGCACAACGGCAAAATAAATCAAATTTTTCGTGCGCCAGTTGGCAATAGCATTCAAGAAAAAGCCACCATAACCTTGTGAGGCATCAAATGCGGAGCGTGTCGGTGTGGCAAAAGCGGCATCCACCTGATAATAAAAATCATGGTATTGCTCGGTGGCAAACCGAAAACCGCCCGAAAACAAATAAGCAAATCCGGTATTATTCAGCCGCCGCGTTTCATAAGTTAAACGCGGCTCAAAGATCCAGCCAGCCTGCTCTACTGCACGAAAATCTGTCGTCACCGCTGCCCGCACAGGCAGCTCAAGGCGGGTAAAGCTGGACTGAAAACGCCCACCGGCAAGAGTAATTTCTAGTGAGGGGCCGATTTGTAATACCAGGTCGATATTAGGCATGCCCTGACGAGCAGTACTTTCCTCACTATTAACAGGCACACCAAAGTCTGCACTTAAATCAATCCGTAGCTTCGGTGTTTTCAAAAAAGTCGCCTGCAAACCATTATCCACCTCAAAGCGTTCAGATTGATATAGCAGATGCGGAACCGGCACAAGATAGGTTTTACTTTGTGAAGAGCCCGGATAGAACGGTATATCAAGAACAGCGAGGCCAATACCCAACTCCCACTGAGACTTAGCGGCATAGACAGCACTCGGGGCAAGAAGTAGCAGAAATCCGAACAAGCGGATAATATAGAAACTATCGCCACATCGTATATAAGACTGTATTTTTTTCACTGTTTTTAAAAAACTCATGGCAAATAAGGATGTATAGCGCATCTAACTAATCAGGCATGACCAAGGTTAACTATATACAAAATCGGTTGACTTTTCGCTCAATGGGATTACAATCCCAAATATAGGAAATAAAAAATCCAGTATAACCACTATGGTCGATTCTATAAACACAATTATAAACCAAAGTACGATGAAGATCCTCCGTCCATTAATACGTGTCTTACTTCGTAACGGTGTTTCCTGTGGCAGTTTTGAAGAACTGGCACGCAAAGCCTATGTTGACGAAGCTTTTGCTATCGGTAAAAAAAATCAGCAAAAAACCACCGTCTCCAGTGTTTCAGCACAAACCGGTTTATCACGTAAAGAAGTCAAACGCTTAAACGAACTGGAACAAACCCAGCATGCAGAGGTTGAACAAAAATATAACCGCGCTGTCCGAGTCATTAGCGGCTGGGTCAATGACAGCGGCTTCACTGACTCTCAGGGCAATGCCAGAGTTTTACCTCTCAGCGATGAAGACGGCTCGTTTGCTGACTTGGTAAAGCAGCACAGCGGCGACATCACCACCAAAGCCATGCTGGATCTTCTGCTCAATGCCCAATGCATAAAAATCGAAGATAACAAAGCGCACTTAATCAAGCAGGCTTATGTACCCGGAAAAGACCCCGTCGGCATTATCCGCATCTTGGGGGTGGACACCAGCGAATTACTTAACACCATCGACCATAACTTAAGTGATGACAACAATGATAAACGCTACCAGCGAAAAGTGTCCAGCGCACTACTCAACCAAAACGCGATAGAAGAATTTAAAACACTGTCCAATAAACAGTCACAAGCCTTGCTCGAAAAACTCGACGCATGGATAAGCGAACATGAAGTGAATTCAGATGACGAAAATGCCATTTACGTCAGCCTGGGTATATATTATTACGAAGAAGAGAGTTCAGGAGAACAACAATGATTACCTTGCTTAAAAAGACCAGCTTAAGCGCCGCAGTCGCATTAACCCTTACCGCCTGTAGTAGTGGCGATATTGGCGGATTAGCTGGAATTGGCGGCTCAGGATTTATTTCATCAGGCAGTATTACCGGCTTTGGTAGCGTTATTGTAAATGGCGTTAGGTTTGAGACTGATGACGCAGAATTTGACATTGATGGCATCAGTGGTTTTGAAGCTGATCTTGCTGTTGGCATGCGGGTAAAAATATCAGGCAGCATCAATGAAGATGGCGTAACAGGCACAGCAACCCGAGTTGTTTTTGATGATCAGCTAGAAGGCCCCATCAGCTCGATTGTTACTGAAGATGCCGACTTTGAAAACAAAACCTTTACCATACTGGGCGTCACGGTCAACATAAATATTACCAGCACCGTGTTCGCTGACGCTGACCTTAATTATAGCAACATTGCTCAAGGCGACAATATTCAGATCAGTGGCTTCTTTGATAACGCGGGTGTCTTACAGGCAACAGCGATCGTTAAAAAAGATGTGTTTGTTGCTAGCACGACTATTATAGAAGCTCAGGGCATCATCTCAGCGCTGACCAGCAATGACTTTACTCTCACCATCGCTGCGGCAACACCGCCAGTTACGCTACGTATTATTGCCGGAAGCACAGATTTCGGCAATCTGGAAGAAGGCCAGTTTATTGAAGTCAAAGGTACACTCACTGCGGCAACTGGCACAGAGGTATCGGCAACCCAGATTCAAGCTCAAGACGATACCCCGTCTGAAGATGCCGTTATTAAAATTGAAGGCTCAATCACAAATTTTGATTCAACCAGTAACAGCTTCAATATTGATGGTATTTCAGTCGATACGTCTTCTCCCTCATTAATAAAAATCCCCACTAACCTGATACTAAAAAACGGTGCCAGAGTAGAGGTTGAAGGAGAGATCAGCAATGGCGTGTTATTCGCCAGTAAATTAAGCCTGCGGGATGGCAATGTAGAAATGGAAGCACAGGCTTCTAATGTGGACACCAGCAACAACACTTTTCAGATGAACTTTTTTGGTGGCGGCATCACGGTCACAGTTGATAGTACAACCCGCCTGCTAGACGAGATAACAGGCATCGCATTCCCACTGGAAAACCTTGCACGTGTAGATGCCCAGTTCTTACATGTTAGAGGTATTGAAAGCAGCGCCAATGGCATTATCGCTACCCATATTAATATCAAAACAGCTCCTGACCCGCTTACAACCCTGCTACAGGGTGTCGGTATATCAGACCTGGTAAACGGAACGGTGGCTGTACTTGGGGTTAGCTATACCATCGACCTGAATACGGAATTCGAAGATGCTAATGACGAAGAAATAACTGGCCATCAAGCTTTTCATCTGCTGGTAAAACCGGGTACAGTCATTGAGATCGATGATGACAATAATGACGGCATCGCCGATGAAGTCGAAATCGAAAGTGGAAACGGTAATGATGAAGACCAGGATCAGGATCAGGATGAGGATGAGGACCAGGACGAAGACGAAGACGACACTACTGACTAAGTTGAGGTGGAACCCGTTAAATACTCGCTTAACTCGGTGATAGCCAGCACAAGGACGTATTATTTAACTCGAGGAAAGACCTATGATAAACCTTCCAGTTACTAATATAATCGACACACAAATAAACAATGCACTGAACCAGCAGAGTAGCAACGAGCTGTCATCTGAACTTGAGTATGCCATCCACCACCAGCAACTCACACTACAGTACCAGCCGCGTTACGACAGTCAATCAGGGCAGCTTGTTATGCTGGAAGCACTGGTTCGCTGGCAACATCCAGTCATGGGCTTTCTCTTGCCTGACAAGTTTATTTCGACTGCTGAACAGCATGACCTGATTGTTGCCTTAAGTCTCCAAGTCTTTGAACAAAGCTGCAAAGACCTTAGCCGCATACGCAAACAGCTAAAACAAAACGTTAAAATAGCGGTTAACACCTCTTTAATACAATGTGAAGATGACCTGTACACAGAAAAATTATTTAACATTTGCCATCACCACCGACTGTCTTTCAGTGATTTTGAATTCGAATTAACCGAAAGCCAGAGTATTAAAAAAAGCGCTCAGGTATTGCGCTTCTGCAAAACATTAATCGCTTTGGGCGCTGAAATTAGCCTGGATGATTTTGGCACCGGTCAGTCGCCATTAAATAATCTTTGTGATCTTCCTGTCCACACCATTAAAATCGACCAGTGTTTTACTAAAGAAATTGGTCATGGCGGGCGCAGCGAAATATTAATCCGTCACTTAATTAATCTCGCCCATGAGATGAATATAAAAGTGGTTGCCGAAGGCATTGAAAGCGCTTATCAACGTGACCGATTAATTGAAATGGGCTGCGACCAGCTACAGGGGTTTTTTATGTGCAAACCACTCAACCCGGAAAACCTGACGACAGCGCATAATGAAATGCGTCAAGGCTAAACAAGCAACAATAGAAACCACTGCAACAGCCTCCACAAAAAAATTTAAATCATTACTCGTCACGTCATTCCTGCATGTTTCTAGCGGGAATCTAGCTACATGATGGATTCCTGCTAGAAACATGCAGGAATGACGGAGCGTAACAGGCAAGTAACGAGATTAATTATGCCTCCACTTAACCCTAGCCGCCTAAAGGCGCGGGATTTACGGACCCCCTATCGAGGACATTAAATCATGAGTCAGGTACTTTAATCTAGTTGATGTACTAGGGTATAATATTGCACAAAACTGTGAATAAAAACCTTTACTCACTGGCAACAAGACTGACTACATTATATGCAT
>CAZMLD010000168.1:0-2342 GCA_964566975.1 uncultured Thiotrichaceae bacterium
AATTTGGAAATAGTGTTCCTGTTAAAGTTGTCGAGAAAGTTGCTGAACAAATGCTCTTACATCTAGAAAAAAGAACGATAATAAAAATAAAACCTAACAAAAAAATCCAGCGGACAGTCAAGAGTCTCACGCCTTTTACTGTCGCAAAAGATCGTGCCACTTCTGTCTGCCGCTGATTTAGGCGATTTTTGCTTACAAGGATGTAGGTAGTAAGGGTGTGAGCTGACAGGTGTGAGCTGGGAGCACTAAACTTCGGAGGGATTTAACAAGTTCAAAATTATTGGACTTGTTCAGAGCCTCCTTAATGAGATTATGGATGGTGCTGCTCAGCACCTTGATCGCTCTCGCTACGATTCAACTGATTTTTTTAGGTTTAACGAAGCCTGAACCAAAGTGGTCTGTTTTATATAAATGAGCAGGAATTTGACTCTTAATTTTCTCATGCAGCTCAGGCAACAACGACCAGTGCAGTCCCTGCTTGTGATGATGTGCTGTGTGATAACCCAGATTGCCAGTCAGTTTGTTATAAATGGGTGTCATGATGTTATACGAGGCTTCAAAATCATTATCTACATCGAGACCAGCATGGTGGTCATAAGTTACCCAGGCGGTGAGAAACAGACTGCTGATCATGGGGATAATAAAAATAAATAAAGCCTGAGCAGGCTGTAGCCAGGTGAGTGCAACTAAAACTAAAACCGTTACCGTAGTCGCAATGAAAAATATTTTTAAAGGGCGAGGGTGTCTTTTGCCGACCTGGTAAGCACGGAAATAAGCGGTTAGCGTGACCTCCACGGAATACCTGAATTTGCCCATAATTTTGCCATGCTTATCTTTCCATCGGCTTTCATCTTTAGTCTGGTCAAGGTAGTGGTGATGATGCCCTAACACATGGTGCAAAACCCACAGCTTTGAGGTGGCGCCTGTTTGTAGCGCATACATCTGCTCCAGTAAATAATTGAGGCTGTGGCTTTTAAAGGTGGGCAAGTGCTGGTGATGATGGTTCCACGCGCAGATAATGCTTTTAGGTACAATCATAATCAGCCAGTACAGCATTAGTAACCAGATGTTATCGATCAGGATGTAGGCAAGCACATCGAGAGCGAAGAATAAAGTGATCAGTAAAACGGGTGCTCGATCTGCGCGGTATTTAAAAAGTGACATATTTTAAGATGATAGGTAGTAAAACCAGTGTTAGTTGATTGCCTATTCCTGTAGCAGGGCCAAATTTGTTTTCTGGAGTATAACAGAATATTCACAAATAATTAATTAGTCTCTTTGGTTATTTTGTGAAAAGTTTGTTGTTTATTTTTGTCGAACCACCTAAGTAGTTTATTATTAATTGCTTCTACCTGTTTTTGTTGATAAGGCGTGTGCCTAGCCGCGCCCCATACTGGTGCAGGCCAGCAGGCATCGGTGGTGAACCTTGCGATATGGTGAACATGCAGCTGAGGCACAATATTACCCAGTGCTGCTATGTTGAGTTTATCTGGCTGAAAAACCTGTTCCAAGCATAAGCTGAAAAACACAGACTCAGCCATTAACTGCTGTTGATCAGCTTCTGACAACTGATGTATTTCAGTTATGTCGGGTCGATTTGGTAACAGAATAAACCAGGGGTAGTTAGCATCATTGAGTAGCAAAAGCGAGCACAAGGAGAACTCACCCAGTGGGATGCAGTCTTTCTTAAGTTGGGGGTGAAGTTTTATCATCGGTTTATAATAACTTGTTTTACAGTCTGAAAGGGTGGTGGTATGGCAAACTGGCTAAGCAGCAAAGTAATTGAAAAGATTCAGTGGAATTCGCGCTTATTTTCTTTACGCATTGCGTCAGAGTTTAAAGATTTTGAAGCGGGTCAATTTGTTCGTGTGGCGCTGGATATCGCGGGCGAACGTATTGCGCGGCCTTATTCGTTGGTCAATAAACTCGGCGATGACTATTTGGAAATTTTTTTTAATGTTGTTGATGAAGGACCATTAACCCCTGAATTAGCGTTACTTGAAGCGGGGGACGAAATTTTTGTTACCGATAAAGCGAATGGTTTTTTAATCGTTGATGAAGTTCCGTCATGCCAGCACCTGTGGTTGCTGGCGACAGGCACCGGTGTTGGGCCTTTTTTATCTATTTTAAAAACAGATAAGGCTTGGCTGCGTTTTGAAAAAATAGTACTGGGCTATTCTGTCCGAGATAGTTCAGAACTCTGTTATCAAGCCCAAATCGCGGCAATACAAAAACAATATGCCCAGCAGTTTTCATTTGTGCCTTTTGTTACCCGTGAAAAAATAACAGGCGCGATATATAAGCGAATTACCGCCAGTATCGAAGATGGTTCTTTTGAAAAA
>CAZMLD010000168.1:2442-5420 GCA_964566975.1 uncultured Thiotrichaceae bacterium
TCAAGAAACTCTTTAAAATTGTGCGCGTCAATAATTTGTGTGCCATCGCAGTTAAACTGCATTCTGACGATTCCCTGTACAATACAAATTGTTATATTGCGTAAATAATACTCTTCGATATCTCGCAGTCTTCTTACCGTGGTTAATATTTTTAAAATATTTTCGGGCTCAAGCGGTCGCCATTTTTGTGAGCGGCGATTGAGAATATTTTGCCAGTAGCCCGGTATTTTTTGATAATGCTCACTGCCGCGCAGAGCAGCGTATAACTCACGCATTAAGGCGATTTTGTCGGCATAACTAATTAGTGGGAAATGACGATGAATATACTCTTCATCGGCAATTTTTTCCGCATCATGGATCTCCTGACGTAGTGGGTCAAAAACCGAGTCAGTGCGAATTTCACCGCTATTAAAACCAATAAAAACACGATAGATGCCACGATTCAACATGACATCTTCAAGATTGGGTTCGATTTTATCAAACAGGCTGTCAACCTTGCTAGCATAACGTTTCCTTAACGTTGCGCTTTCTCGCAGCGAGGGGTCACCTTTAATGCCAATTAATACCTGATCTGAGTTCAATCCAGCAGCACTGACAATGCTTTCTTGCAAGATAAGCGCCTCAAGCTGGTCTTCTTTTGTTTTGTCCATGTTTTTTTAAGGGGTCTATGATTAAGTTAATAAAATTTGAGCGCAGGAGAAACGGTCGCTATTTTCGTTGAAATGCCCTAAGTATCAATGTGTTCAAACAGATTGATTGGAGATGCCCTATAATAACTAACACTGGATGACAATATGATGAAATTTCCGCCTGGGAAAGAAAATAAAGTTGCTGTTGTCTTGCAACTGATTGATTATCATGTCTTAACAGGTTAAAAATATTATGTATGAAACCTTTTACGGTTTTAAGGAAAAGCCGTTTTCAATGTTGCCTGACCCGAGCTTCCTGTTTTTAAGTGGAAAACATCAGGTGGCGATGACCTTGCTTGAGTACGGGCTGGTCAACCATGTCGGGTTCTGTGTTATCAGTGGTGAGCCAGGCGCTGGTAAAACCACCATATTGCATGCGCTGTTAGAGCGTGTTCCTGTCGACTTTACCGTCGGCATGATTACCAATACCCATCGCACCTTTGGTGGTTTGCTCGACTGGATTTTACCGGCGTTTAATTTGCAGCGCTCAAGTTTGACCCAGGTTGAAATGCACCAGGTTTTTACCGCATTTTTGATTGAAGAATATGCACATAACCGTACGGTATTGCTGATTGTCGATGAAGCGCAAAACATGAAGGCGGGCACGCTGGAAGAACTGCGTATGCTGTCTAATATAAATACCGGAAAAGATCAGTTACTGCAGATTATCCTTTCCGGTCAGCCGGCTTTAAAAAACATGCTGAGAAAACCGGAGCTGATGCAGTTTGCTCAACGCATTGCTGTGGATTACCACTTGGAGACACTCAGTGCCATTGAGACCTGTGGTTATATTCAACATCGACTGTTAATCGCCGGCGCACAGCGAGATATATTTACCCCTGCTGCCTGTGAGCGCATCCATTGTTTCAGTGGTGGCACACCACGACTAATAAACCTGATATGTGAGACCGTGCTGGTTTATGGCTTTGCTGATCAGCGAGAGTTGCTTGATGTCGATCTTGTCGATGAAATGGTGGAAAAGCAGATGCAGGACAGTGTCGTGCCCATTGTTAATCGTGACGCGGCCGGAAAAGATAATACAGCGGCCGCTAAAGCACTGGAAAAAGTATTCCCTTGGATAACGCCAGATGCCGTGGCACAACATGCCGAAGTAAAAAGCAGAGCGGACAGCAATGTTAAACCGCGCAATACTGAGCAGAGCCAGCAGCCTGCTACTAAAGCGGCCGAGAAGGCAGAGATAATAACGCCCGTTGCGGAAGCGATTGATAAGCCTGAAACAAGACCAGCAAGGACAGACTCGGTGGGAAGTTCTGACGTTAACCCAGTGCCCACGGAGGCGGTGGCAAAAAAAACAGAGAAATACCGACGTGCGGTGATAAGGCGAAGGTGGTGGCGAAAGGCTGTAAAAACAGGGCAGCGACTACTGGGTTATATGGTGTTAGCTGCCACTATTGCTTTAGTTTTCTTTACGCTGGTCTGGGTGTTAGGAGTAGAAATACAGTGATAACCGCAGTCCAGTCGCCAGTAAGTTTCTGCTTCGAGCCACTTCCCAGCGGACATAGCTACATAACCTGGTGACATACAATGTGGCATCATTCAACGGGTTTTTTATAAAATGAATTCAACTTCCAAACCGATTTTATTAGCCATCGTTGAATTAGGCGGCTACCCGGATTTTACTTCTGTTTATCAGAGCGCGGGGTTTGAGGTAGTGACGACCAACAGTGTACGTAAGGCAGTTAAGCTGATTCGCTTGCATAAGCCTTCGGTGATGGTTGCTGAATTTAACTTTCAGTCCGATTTTCGTGATCGAACCAGTAACCTAGAAACATTATTGTCAAGCTCGCAGGGGGTCACCGATGCCCGCACCATTGTTTTTTATGACAAAGACTCTGCGTCGCAATATCAGCGTTTTTTGCAAAGTTTTGAGGTGGCAGCCTCGTTACCCTTTCCTGTTGATGAGCAACAGCTGGCTACACTATTACGTGAGTTTTCTCATACAATCGGCTGACTTTCGCTAAACCCCTGCGTTTTGTCTGTTTCTATTAGTGCTAAAATGCTGTAAAAAGCACAGTTTTTGGTTTAAATGGTTTTTCATATGTCAGACAAGAAACAACTTGATGATCTGTTAATCGATAGCTCATCACCCGATCAGTCAAAAGAAGATATCCAGAAGTACTTGGACAAAAAACAGGCGGCATATGATGCGCTTGAGGCCAGTGCTGAACCTGAAGATCGCGCACGGCTACAGCTTGATGTTGCCGAAGCATTAGTTGGTATGGGGCGTGCTGATGAATCCTGGGAAAAAGCACGCAGTGCGCTGGATAC
>CAZMLD010000169.1:0-1758 GCA_964566975.1 uncultured Thiotrichaceae bacterium
ACATTGGCGTAAAAATCAGTCCGCGAAAAGGTTATGTATTTAGGCGCTTGCCCGAGAATGGAAAATCGTAGCGAAAAATCGAGATTTTTAGTCCAGTTTTCCATTCTCGGGCAAGCTCCTAGTTTGAATGTAGTTGTAAACGAACATTCGGTCAATGTATATCAGCTAATGTTGCTAATAAATTTTTACTTGCCACATTTCATGTTCCGCGCACTAACTATCTTGCCTCAGAAGTCGTCGCTCTCTTGCACTAAAAAGGCAGAACGCTTTAGTTGTAAAACGGCTGTAAAGTCATGCTTTTCCGTTTTTAGAACAGACGGTTACTGTCACTTAATCAGCGGTCCTTAAATAACCTGAAGCATTTTTGCCTAGTATTCGTCTACTAGTATTCGCCTAGGATAACTAAAAAATGCGCTGTCTCACCTGTTTTTATAATGTTTTTATAAAACATTCCTAATGAGTGGTTGAGAAAGCATTCAAGCACGGGTATCTTATACATCTTTTTAGTGTAGCGCCAGCAGGAAAACTTATGAAATCAAGCGTTGAACCCACAGCCGAGTCGATAAACAGGCAGCTGGAAATAATCAAACGAGGCGCGGATGAAATTCTTGTGGAAAAAGATCTGCTTGCCCGATTAAAAGAAGGTCGCCCGTTGCGAATCAAGGCGGGTTTTGACCCCACCGCACCCGATTTACATCTTGGTCATACCGTGCTAATTAATAAATTGCGCCAGTTTCAGGATCTGGGGCATGAAGTACTGTTTTTAATCGGTGACTTTACTGGCATGATTGGCGACCCCACTGGAAAATCAGCGACACGGCCGCCGTTGACGCAGCAGGATGTGGAAAAAAATGCAGAAACCTATCAACAGCAGGTTTTTAAGATACTGGATAAAGAAAAAACCACGGTGATGTTTAATTCCCGTTGGATGAATAAAATGAGCAGTGCTGACATGATCAAGCTGGCGGCGAGCAGCACCGTTGCGCGTATGCTTGAACGCGATGATTTTAGCAAGCGTTATAAAGCTGGGCAGTCGATAGCCATCCATGAGTTTTTATATCCGTTGATTCAGGGTTATGACTCTGTCGCTATGCAGGCCGATGTTGAGCTAGGCGGCACGGATCAAAAATTTAATCTGTTAATGGGCAGGCAGTTGCAGGAGCAACACGGTCAGCAGCCACAGTGTGTGTTGACCATGCCAATACTTGAAGGCCTAGATGGTGTGCAGAAAATGTCCAAGTCATTGAATAATTATATTGCTATTGCCGACCAGCCGAAAGATATGTTTGGCAAAATTATGTCTATTTCAGATGAGCTGATGTGGCGTTATTTTGAACTGCTGAGCTTTCGCGCGATGAGTGAAATTAACGGCTTCAAAGTCGATGTGCAGCAGGGTAAAAACCCACGTGACGTTAAGTTTCTGCTCGCTGAAGAAATCATCAGCCGTTTTCACAGTGAGGCAGAAGCCACCGCAGCAAGGGAAGGCTTTATCGCTCAGTTTGCTAAAAACAGAGTGCCTGACGATATTGTTGAACTAAGTTTTGACGCGCCAGAAGAAGGTTATGCTATTGCCAACTTGCTTAAAGATGCCGGTCTGTGCTCCAGTACCAGTGATGCGTTGCGTATGATTCAGCAGGGAGCGGCTAAAATTGATGGTGAGAAAATTAGTGACAAAACGGTGAAAATTCAGTCGGGTACGACAGCCGTTTTCCAGGTGGGTAAAAGAAAGTTCGTCAGGTTAAATATTAAGTAGCGTTT
>CAZMLD010000169.1:1858-5412 GCA_964566975.1 uncultured Thiotrichaceae bacterium
GTATTGATTCAGTCCGTGTCGGTTTTACTGGTTCTGTTTGTCCAGCTTTGCCCAGGTGTCTCGTAACGTGACAGTGCGGTTGAAGCTTAAGCTTTTTGCCTTGCTGTCTTTAACAAAATAACCGATACGTTCAAACTGGTAATGCGTGCCTGCATCTGCATCAGCCAGTGCAGCTTCCAATTTGCAGTTATTTAATGTAATTAACGATGCCGGATTCAGGTGTTCAGTCAGGTCATCACATGCCGCCGGGTTAGGATGGGTGAACAGTCGGTCATATAGATTGATGGTGGCATCAATGGCGTGGTTCGCTGAAACCCAATGGATAGTGCCTTTTACTTTTCTGCCATCGGGTGACGAGCCACCTTTGGTGGCAGGGTCGTAAGTACAGATTAATTCGATAAGCTCTCCATTTTCATCTTTCACAAAGCCCGTGCAGGTGATGTAATAAGCATATCGCAGGCGAACTTCACGGCCGACAGACAGGCGAAAGAATTTCTTCGGTGCATCTTCGAGAAAGTCATCGCGCTCGATATAAATGACTTTAGAAAAGTGAATATTACGCGTGCCCATTTCTTCTTTTTGTGGGTGATTCTTTGCTGTTAATTCTTCAGTCTGGCTTTTAGGGTAATTTTCGATGGTGACTTTTAGTGGGTTTAATACGCCCATCATGCGTACGGCGCGTTCGTTCAGATCTTCGCGAATACTGTTTTCCAATACCGCTACTTCGATGAAGCTGTCTTTTTTGGTGACTCCAATACGGCTGCAAAAATCACGGATAGAGGCTGCGGTGTAACCACGGCGACGCAAACCAGAAATGGTTGGCATGCGTGGGTCGTCCCAGCCATCGACGTGATGGTCGGTGACCAGCTGGTTTAGTTTTCGTTTACTGGTGATGGTGTATTTGAGCTGCAAGCGAGCGAATTCAATCTGTTGAGGGTGCTGTGGTGTGTTAACCGTATTCAGCACCCAGTCATAAAGCGGTCGGTGATCTTCAAATTCCAGCGTGCATAGTGAATGCGTAATATTTTCAATGGCATCAGAAATGCAGTGCGTGTAATCGTACATTGGATAGATCGGCCAGTCATCACCGGTACGTTGGTGATGGGCGCGTTTAATGCGATACAGAGCAGGGTCACGCATATTCATGTTCGGTGATGCCATGTCAATTTTTGCACGTAGTAGGTATTTTCCGTCTTCAAATTCACCGGCACGCATGGCAGCAAACAGTTTCAGGTTTTCTTCAATGCTGCGGTTACGATCAGGGCTTTCTCTGCCGGCTTCAGTTAGTGTGCCACGATATTCTCGCATTTTTTCGGTACTAAGTGAGTCGACATAGGCATTACCCTGTTTGATCAGGGCTACTGCATAATCGTATAACTGTTGAAAGTAGTCAGATGCGTGATACAAACCGTTCCATTCAAAGCCCAGCCACTCTACGTCCTGCATAATGGCGTTAACGTACTCAAGGTCTTCTTTTTCGGGGTTGGTGTCATCAAAACGTAAGTTGCATTTGCCGTTGAAATCTTGTGCTATGCCAAAGTTCAGGCAAATAGATTTGGCATGACCAATGTGTAAGTAACCATTAGGTTCGGGTGGGAACCGAGTTTGTATAACCGTATGTTTGCTCGCATCTAAATCATCCTGAATGATGTTTTGAATAAAGTTTTTTGGGCTGCTGTTTGCTGATGGGTCTGCTTTGTTTTCAGTTGACATAAAGTTGTTATACGAGCTTCTGGTAGTTTTGAACTGGAATTTGTTTTCTTGCTACTGCTACCGTAACGATTTCTGAGTAGTGGAGCCAGAGACATATTCTACCGTTGACCAGCTGGATTTGTTGGTTTTTATGCCTGCCTTTTTGTAAATAGGTTTGCTCCCGTTGCCATTTTGTTACAAATGAGAGGGACAGGTGAATGCAGATTGATGGCGAATGCGGTGTAATTGATGCCAGAAGATATACTGGTAAATTGGTGTCAGGTGTCGGCGTTAATGCGTTGGTGATAACGAGTGTAAGTGGGCAATTGTTTTAGCGCTGTCAGTGATGAATTCCTAACATGTTTGCTGTGTTACTAAACAGCTACCTCGAACCTACTTGATGTTGACAGGCGTGTCAGCGCTAAGAAGGTTCGAGGTTTCTGATTTAATTGATTTCTACGGCGACTTCATCTGAGGGCTGACTGTGACGACCATCTATGTCAATGGTGGTGAGGACGATGTAGAAGGTACCTACGGGCGGGTCGATAAAGGTGTGGGAGCCGCCGCCAGAGCCGTCTTTTTCGACAAAAATATATTGTTTATTCGTCGGGTCTTCGCCTTGGACGATACCATAATAGATGTTGTAGCCAGCAATCTCTGAGAGTGGTAGAGGGGTAGGTGGAGTGCTCGCGCGCTCAGAGGGTGCAACCCAAGATATATTAATAGTGGGTGCAGGGTCTTCTGTGTCGGGTGGAATAACAGCTCCTGGCAGACCATCACCAGAGCTGCAGGCTGTTATCTGTAGTGCAATGAAGAAAGTAAAAAATATGGGTATAAAACGTTGTCTAAGCAATGCTGAAATGTTCATGGGCGCTCTTTTATCTGCTATAAAACAGCTTAATCAGCATGAGTTGCACTCAAGCTGAGCTATTTTGGTAAATATAAGGGGTGGTTTTTAGTTTTTTAGCATTTAGAGATCGATTTGCTAGATACTTTGAGCGATGCAGATCCTTGCCCAGCTAAACGATAAAGGGAGTATAGGGTATTGATTATCATTTGTGAAGCTTTTTGTTGAAAATTTGACAACTCTAGCTTTAGCTGTGTTAATCCAAAGACTGGTTGTCCAGCTCGGGTTAACATTTAAATTGTTACTGTAACTTCGGTTGACCGCTGGCTTACGCGACCATCGGTATCGGTGGTGGTGATAACAAAATAGTAGGTGCCGACAGGTAAGTGGGTTAAAGTGATAGAGTCGCTAGACGTAACCACTTCATCGGTATATTGACCTGGTGTGGTTCCATAATGGATGGTGTATTTTTTAATCTCTTGTAGGGATAAGGCGCTATTGTCTTCGCGTTGAACAGGTGCGTTCCAAGATAATGAAATACTGGCCGTTGCATTGTTTTCATCAGAGCCCAGTATGGTAATTGTTATTGTGTGAGCTGTGCCATCAGCGCTGTTGATAGTCAGGTTGTCGGTTAATGTCTCTCCATCCAAGAGGGTCTGGATTTGAGTCTGGTCGTTATCAGCGGTATAACTCCAGTTGCCGCTAGAAGTGATTGACAGCCTGCCGTGACTGCCGGTAACTTCTTTTGGAATGAAGGTGTTTTCACCAGCGTCAAGGTCTGTAATAACCAGTCTGCCACCGGTTTCTAATTGATTGCCATTGAGATCGGTATCTTCGGTAACGCTGCTGTGATCAATGCCGCTGATTGTCGCTGGACTGTTTGGAGCAGGAACAGGAACAGGTTCAGGAGCAGGTTCAGGAGCTCGTTCAGGAGAAGTTTAATGAGAAGTTGAAGGAGCAGGAGATAGAGATAGACAATGACAGAGGCTCAGGGGGATGTAGAGGTTAATGATGT
>CAZMLD010000170.1:0-5389 GCA_964566975.1 uncultured Thiotrichaceae bacterium
CAGAGTTGGCGCAGCGTGTTCGTCAATTACTGGACAGTTAAATTGTCCAGTTGGCAAACTCAGGTACGTGCTGTCCGTTTTTATTTTTGAGATAGGACTCAGTGCCGAGTTTTTATATATTAATTTCCACCGCAGCGAGCGCCTCTTTTTGTGTTTGGTGTTTTGGGGCGCATAAAATCAGGCGGTCATGCGATATATCGGGATGCTTTATCAGGTAATCTTTGATATTGTTTTGTCTGCTTTGCGCGAGGCGAAACAGTGCGGTGCTATGCGCCGCGTTGAGCGACTTTTCACTGTCCTCAGATGTGTTTTCTTTTTGTTTTTCGTCTTTCTTCGTTGCCAAAGCAGGATGTAGCGCATGCAGATCAGCAGTATTTGTCAGGCCGCATAAGGTTAAACGAATCTGCGGTTTTTTACTCATGAGTTTGGCCAGTTTATCCAGTTGTTCATGGTGTTTGTCTAATATCTCAGCGGAGCCAGCATCAAATTCAACAGGGTCAAAATTTAGCGCAGTAGCAAGGTCGAATAAAATATTACCGCCGGCAAAAATAAGACCATAAGGCGTGTAAAAAGTAATTAAGGTAACCGTTGCCGCTTTCGCTGTGGCTTTTATAATCGCATCTGTAGGACTGAAGTCTGGGTTGCTCACGTCACCAGTAACAGGAATATTAAGGTGAATACTGTCGTCTTTATCACGTAATAAAACCAGCGTTTTGTTTAACGGTATACCAAATCGTGCATCTAGCGCGTCGCTATCTTTTTTACTAATGGGTTTAATATTAAAGTGATGCAAAGAGAGTGCTAAATGACTATCGAGTACACCCTCTTTGGCGAACAAGGTTAAATCTGCGTCCAGTTGACCGCTATGAATAATATGCCCGATGGCTTTTTTACTGGCTGGTGAAGCAACACGTAAATCGAAACCTTTGATTTTCCCAGTAGCATCAAATGAAATTTTTTCGGCAAAAGGCCTAGCACTACCTTCAATATTAATGGTGCCATGACGTGTTGTTTGTGCCGACAATAAAATCAGGGTGTCACGATCAGGTTTAGTTGAATCAAGATCACTGATGTTTAGACTCAATTTTTGCAGACCGATGTGCGTGGCGGGTTCGGTACTATGGTCAGTGAATAACATCTTGTTTTCAGTTTCGATTAGAATACTGTGCAAGGCAATTGTGAATGCTTGCTCAGTGTTTGTCGTATCGCTGCTTTCATCGGCACTGTTTTTGTCAGCCGGTTGTTGAGTTAGCCATTTGCTGTGTTCCCACTTACCCTCTTTGTTTTTTGAAAGGTAGCTGGCTAAACCATCAAGATGGGTGCTATCAATTTTTATACTGCCTGGCGTATAGTGAATATTCTTTACAACAAGGCTGTCGAAAGAAAGGCTTGAATCATTTTCTTCTTCACTTCTTTGTAAAGCGTGTAAGTCATTAAGGCTTATATCACCAACACGAATATTATTCGTGTTCATCATGTCTAGCTGGTTTACTGTTAGCGAGTTAAATTTAATCAGGTTACGGTCAAGAATGTGATTGTGAATACGTAAATGAGACAAAGAAAGTGTGCCAGACGCAGTCAGAATGCTGTCGTAGCTGAGCTCGCCTTGCCAGAAAAAATGTTCAGCGTGATAACAATAATATATAGAACTGTTGTTTTCACGATAACATAAATCGGCGTTATTAATGCTAAGGCTGTTAATTGCTACGCTAAATGCTGCCTGGCTTGTGTTTTGTTTGTTGCTGGCGCGTGTCTGTGCTTTATTGCTGGCCGTGTTTGATGACGGTATCCATTGTTGAAATTCCCAGTCAGATTGATTATTCTTCACTAGGTATGCGCCTGGCTCATTAATTTCTATCGCGTCTATAAACAAGGTGTTTAAATTCTGTAATTTAATCTCGTCGAGCGTTAACTGGTCAAAGTGAATAGTATTTTGGTGCTGATTGTCATCGCGCTGCATTACGGATAACTCATGCAGCGTAAGTTGTTTAATAGAAATATTTTGCAGGCTTGAAATCGTTATCTTACTTAGTGCAATTTCCTGTGATGATAAAAGTTTTTTATTTAATTTGTTGTCCGTTATTGTTAGCTCATTAAGACTGAGGCTGCCCGAGCCTGAGACAGGCAAGGCATTGTTGGATAAAGGTTGTTGTTGCTTTGCATAGTGGATGTTTCCATGCCAGTCTAGCTGTGACAGTACCATGCAATAATCCACAAAAATTGTTTTAGTACTGGCAGTGGATATAGTAGACAGATGCTGCAGGTAACAGATATTAAAATTGCTAAAAACGACCTGTCCTAATGAAGCAGTCCAGGCTTGCGCGTGTTCAGTGGTCTCATTTTTTTCGTTTGCCGTTTGAGCTAATGGCAAGGTGATGCCGCCAATAATAATGGCATCGTTGTATTGTTCAATGTTGATGCTTAGCTGATCCAGCGCGAGGCTTGTGATTGCCAGCGTTTTATCCGTCAATGGCGTCCAGTGCCAATGTATATCAACGCGTCCGAGAGTAAATAAGGCTTCACCATTTTTATTGCCCTGTGCATTTATCAGCGATATGTTACCTTGCAGTAAATTGATGTTTATTGATTCAATACTGGCTTCAATATTGTGCTGTTTAAGCCAGCTTGTGGCACTGTAGATAATAATCTGAGGCAATAGCAAACGAGCCATTATTAAAATCAGTAGTATAAAAAACAGGCTAAGAAAAAAGCGGTTTTTCCATGTTCTATTTTTATAAAAGCGTTTGAACAAAGTACGATTATTGCTGGTGCTAGGCATGGTTTGCGCTTACGTCCCTGTAGTTTTATTATTCGTTTTCTATTTGACGAGTTGAAGTACGTATCATCTGTAAAATATTATGCTGCATACTTTTGCTTAATAAGCGACGAGCCTGCCGTCCCTTGTGAAGAGCCGCTGGCGTTACTTCCAGTCTTTCAGAAGTATTAACAGTGACATAGTGCCGTTTGATTAAAGTATCAATAAAGTTGGCGATTAAATGCTTATCAAAAAAATCCGGTGAGTTAATTTGATACATAAGAGCAAGTCGTTGCGCCATTAAATAACAGGAATTCTCCAGCTCTTGCCGTGATGAGGCTGCGACCTGTTCGGCGATTAAAGCAAAGACCATGTAATACAGCTCTAACACTGGCGAGATGACCTGCGCCAGTGTTGCAAGTTGCGTACTGCTTGCCGCACTGATTGACGGCTTGCTGTAAGTGAGCGTGTCTTCATTGTAGCTGAGTCGTCCAGTACGACTTAGCTCTAATAAAACATGATCAATGATGGCTGGTATTTCAGATGATGACCAGGGCAGGAAAAACTCGGCCTTGAGAAAAGGGTAGGCAATTTTTATAAAGTAGATGATTTTTTCTTTGCTGATGGTATTGCTATTGGTAAAGCAGCAGGCAATGAGCGAAGGCAGCACAAACAGATGCAAAACATTGTTCCGATAATAACTAAGTAAAATAGCATGTGCCTGATCCAAATAGATAAAGTCACCCATCTTATGCTGGCGGCGCTGAACCATTTTTAGCGCCTGGGCATGATGAATTTGTTTTGCGGCATCACTATCCGTTAAACGAATGTAACTTGAATATTCCAGATGTTTAATGAGATCACGGTAGAAATCCAGAGTCTGTATTAACTCGCCTTCATCCATGGTTTGGTTTGGCGCAGCCAGTAATGCGGTGGCAATAAGATTAACAGCGTTGACCGCGCAGCACTTATTAATATTTTGCATAATTTTCTGTGAGCTTAGTGCCACGGTTTGCCTTAGCCAGTCTGGTCGCTGTGAATCGTTATAAAGCTGTTTTTGCCAGTCAGGAGCCAGTTCGTTTAACTGTTCATTTAATAAAACAGGTTGGCCAAAACTGGTGGTAACGCGACCATAGAAGCCGCGAATGTTTAAAACCGAGCGTATTGAACCAAGCAGGGTTTCTGATTTTTTACTGCCGCCTTTAAGTTCAGCAAGATAGGTTTTGCCTTCGATCATCTTTTCGTAACCGATATAAACCGGAACAAAAGCAACAGGGCGACTTTGGTACTTTAAGAAGGCACGTATAGTCATCGCCAGCATACCTGGTTTCGGTTGTAATAAACGCCCAGTTCGGCTACGCCCACCTTCAACGAAGTACTCAACAGGCATGCCGCTGGAAACCAGTGAAGCAAGGTATTCAAACATCACGGTGGCATACAGTTTATTGTCTTTAAAACTGCGTCGCATAAAAAATGCGCCACCTTTTCGTAACACCGAACCGATGAAGGGCATGTTCAGGTTTTTACCTGCAGCAATATAGGGGATGGCCAAGCCCTCATTATGTATGACATAAGAGAGCAATAAGTAATCAATATGACTTCGATGGCAGGGGACATAAATCAGCTGATGATTGAGTGCCAGCTGTTTAAGCTCGGCGCTATAGTGAACATCAATGCCGGAGTAAAATCGGTTCCAGAAGGTAGTTAATACGCGCTGCATTATTTGAATGGTAATGTAGCTTCGATCGCCAACAATTTCCTTAAGGTAGCGGTTGGCAATTTGTGTTGCCCTGTATTCTGATATATGGTCTTTTTTACTGTGTGTTCGTATGGCGCTGGCAATGGTTTTATTTTCTAGCAGCTCTCTCACCAGCGTGCGACGATGGGAAATATCAGGCCCTAGGGTTGCGGTTTTAATCTCTATTAGTCGCCTAGCTAACAAAAGTTGCATCTCATCAACACAGTTTCTGGTTTCCGGATTACTGTTAATGAACTCACGAAATGAAATAGCAGGCGAAAATTGCAGCAGGGTATTTTTGCCGTTAAACAAAATGGTAAAAAAGCGGCGAGTACGGCCGGCAAATCCCCAAGTGTCGGAAAATAAAACACGTAACCAGTGTTTTTGTTTTAACACCGGCCGACCCCAGAACAGCACCACTGGTACAAAATGTATATCAAGTTCAGGGTTTTGTTTTAAGGCTAAACATAAGCCATTAAGCATGGCAGAACGTTTTGTTTCTCTGTGTAACCAGGCTTTAAGTGGCTGTGCTGGTGCAATGGTGTAAACGCTATGCCAGATTTTAAGTTGCTGCTGACGAATTCGAGACAAAGGCCGAGTAAGCTGGCGTTTTTTGCACTCATGTTCCAGAACCAGTAAGTCAGTCCAGGCACGAGAGGCCAATACATAGACAGTTTTAGTCTTATTGTCTTTGGTTGTGGCGTAAGTTTCTTGTCGCACATCGCTGTTTATCCAAAGATAAAGTAGCTTTTGCGCGATAAAAGTTAGTGGTGAGGTCAGGTTCATGTCGGTTCTTGAAAAAGATCAATTATTAGTGTTGCTTCATAAGCTCTTGTGCATCTTGCCGTAATTTTTGCTTATAGGATATATCAAAATGAAGCCATGGTATTTTTAAC
>CAZMLD010000171.1:0-5375 GCA_964566975.1 uncultured Thiotrichaceae bacterium
AATTGCTCTAAAGGAGTACCAGAAAATAAAGCATGGGTCACTGCAAGTGAAGGTTGTTGCCATAATTTAAATTCACCATTGCCTGCGGGCACCAGAATACCTCTTACTGTGTCAGACATACCATAACTGGCTATCAAGCCAACATGAAGCAGCTCACCCTCAACGCTTTCACCCGTTTGCGAAAAAAAGCGACCCGGCTCTTTACGTATTGAGCGCACCGACTCAAGTAATTTAAAAGCATTGCTTAAAAGCACGCCAACTTTCTGGTTACTCGGCATATCATCGGCAACACTAAGATTTATTGAGTGCAACTTTAATGTTTCGCTTGCCTGATCAAATGTTGAGGCAAAAATACCTTGGTTATCCTGTGCAGAACTCAGTGTTATTTCACTTTCAAATACCAGGTCATTCAAATTTTTTGATTCATCCTGTAACTGGCGAAAACCTTGAGATAGGCTCTCTATCTCACGATTCAGAACGCTTTGTTCAGCCTTACTTTCGGTTTTTAATTTAGTCAGGCGTGTTAACAGATTTCTTTGCTGGTCGACCAGAAAAGCATATTCGCGTTGAAAAGCTGATTCGAGTCCCTTACTAATATTTGTTGACGGCACTTCACTGTGCCACTGTTCATTTGCGCTCATCAAGCTTGCATGCATCAGCAACATGGCACTAATGACAGAAACTAATGAGATAACGATTTTATTTTTCATTACAATTTTTTAACCCTGTTACAGTTATCAGACGCAGTTAGTACAATATGACTAAAAAAAGCGCTTAACTCTCACCATATTAAAGCGCATTAGGTAATTCGAAATACCCTATCCGCACCTGCTTTTCAAGCGAGTCAAACAAGTTTTTTATCTGTCTGACCTCGGTCGCACTCTCGGTTGGCACGGCTAGCCAGCCATCACTACTTCTTTTGAATACGCCATACATATCATCACCAACACCATCATTGACTCTGAAATACATCAACACCATGCCAAGTTTTGCAACGTGTGCCAGATACTCTTTATCATCAATAGCTATTGGCTGACGAAAAACACCATTGCTACGTGCCAGCTTGAGTTCATCTTCCACCAGCGACCATAATGTATTAACGGCTCTGTGTGATGAAAGCACACCTGATCGCAGGCTTTGCTCATATTCTTCAATACTGTTTAATCGATCGGCAACCTTAAAAGGTATGCCACTTACTACATAAGACTTAAGCCTTTCTATTTCAAGCAACAACGCTTCTTTAATTGTTTCTGTATCTGCACCGATATTTTTTATTAATGCTTTATTTTTTAACAGATCATCTTTCAATTTGATGATGGCTAAGTCTTCACGCCTGACACTTGCATTGAGGGTATTTCTTTGCGTAATAAGCCCTCTCATTTCGAGTTTGTGTTCATCCCTTAGCTGACGAAGGTCACTATTGAGATCACTCACCTCACCTCTTAACTGAACCAACTTCTCAGATAAATTAAGATAACTCGGATCAGGATTAGCCATTACATTTTTAATGCTTACGCCATTAACTAGCACTGCACATAAAATTGCTTTTAATAATTTGTTGTCATTCATATCTCAATGTTTCACTATTGCACTAACAATTCGTCTAAATTATCAACAACATATTACGTAGTCGTTACATAATTATTGCAGTTATATGACAACGCCTAAGTCAACAAAAAGTCACGTGTTTTTCATAACAGCAGCACAACCTGGAAGACATCAATAAAAAACTGCTGACTTAACAGTGAATATCAGCAAGCACTTTTGAGTAGAGAAAAACAAACAAAACCCTAGCGCGAGAAGACAAAGCTTCGGCATAAAACCAAAACATCATTGGGCATAACCAACTATTCGCGATATAACTAAAGGGAAAACACAGACCACATAAGGAGAGATTTTTTGTGGCGGGGGGAATAACGGTAATACGAACGAACAGAACAGCCTGCGTGCGTTTACCATCAGGCTAAAGGAGCCTTCACTCACTCAATTTCAGAAAACTTTCCATAATTTCACAAAGCACTGTTAAAAACTTATGTAGATTTTGCTAATATACATAAGTTTCTTATCATCGCGCGTTTAAATTACATAATTAACCCTCTGTAAACATCTCAACATGGTATTACAAGGCGATTGCATAAAATAATCGTTAACCACAACTGGCATTACGTCAGGCTTAAAACAAGCACCTCATAATAGTTAGGGAAAAAATGCAAGACATCACATTATTTAGCATCGCCATCGTCATTGGACTCATCATCCTCACCTGGAGCGCCGATCGTTTTGTCGACGGTGCCTGCGGTCTGGCAAACAATTTTGGCATATCGCCGATGATTATTGGTCTCACTATCGTCGCCTTTGGTACCTCAGCACCCGAAATGATGGTATCTGCCATGGCCGCCTGGCAAGGCAACAGCGGTCTCGCCATCGGCAACGCCATTGGCTCCAATATCACCAATATGGCGCTGGTACTGGGTGTGGCAGCACTCATCGTACCGTTAACCGTGCAATCAAAAACACTCAGCAGAGAATTTCCACTAATGCTAGTGGTTATGCTGGGTGCGCTGGCATTGATTATCAATGGCGTACTGTCACGACTGGATGGCATAATACTGTTGACTGGTATGGTAATGATGATACTGTGGAGCGTTCATCTGGCTCGCAGCGCACCCGCTGACGACCCGCTGGAAGGTGAATTTAACGCTGAAATGCCAGCAGTCACGACGACGAATAACACCTGGTGGCTGTTAATTTCTGGTTTAATCGCATTATTAATCAGTTCACAGATGCTGGTATGGGGCGCGGTAGGCGTTGCCACAGCCTTTGGCATCAGTGATTTGGTGATCGGTCTTACTATTGTTGCTATCGGTACCAGCCTGCCAGAGTTGGCAGCCACCATAGCAGCGGTACGCAAAGGCGAACATGATATGGCCGTTGGTGGCATCGTTGGCTCCAACCTGTTCAATATTCTGGGTGTCTTAGGTATTGCTGCCGTTATCGACCCCGGTGTTTTTGACTCAGCGGTACTGACGCGAGACTTCCCATTAATGATTGCTCTTGCCGTGGCACTATATCTAATGGCAAGAGGGCTACGCAGTAACGGTTCTGGCAATATTAGCAGAGTAGAAGGTGGGATTTTGCTAGCGATATTCATCGCCTATCAGGCATGGATTTTTATCGACACTGCGCCCGCATTAATGAACTAAAGTATGCTTTCTGCACTCTATAATAGTTCGTGCATCGCCGAAATATTTTTGTGACTAGCCAAGGCGAAATAGCACAGTAATAGTGTACTATCTACATTTTAAAGGCGATTTCAAGAGCGGTGTTTTTGAGTGCAACAGATATAAACAAAAAGGATAAATTTAATGCCCAATTTTTTACGTAAGTTAATCGGATTTACTTTGTTATTTGCCACGGTCGGTGTCGCAAGCTTGCAAGCACTGCCGATATTTTAACCATGGCAAAACAACCACAAGCAAACTTGTCACAAGTACTGGGCACCATGGTCAATGACGGTAAAAAACTGGCGGCGCACTGGCTACCCAAAGGTGCGGCCAAACTGGAACAGCAGGCGAAACAAACCGGTCAAGATATCCAGAACTACCGCCAGCAACGAAAACAGCAAACCGCACTAAAACCACGCAAATCACGTTTGCTGTGGTTACTGCCACTACCGCTGATACCGGCTACCGCTATCGCGCTGGTCAGTGGTGAACTTGTTGCCTTCGCTGGCAGTGCGCTTGCTTACGCACTATTTGTTGGTGGTGCTATCCTTACACGCCGTGGCTTTGAACAGGAAGTAAACCAGCAACAGGCACAGTTCCAGACCCGCAGACTCTTGCCATTTAAAACCCTCGGCGGATTAACCGTTGCTGTTGCCACCACTATCACCGCATGGGCAGGAGCCGAACATAGCCTGCCCATAGCACTCGCCTTCGGCGTTGGCGCATTCACCGCTTTTGTGCTGCTCTACGGGCTTGATACACGCCGCCAGCCAGTGGTCATTGCCAGCCATGCTGGCGATAACCAGCGTGTTAGCGAAGCCCTGCAACTGGCGGAACAAAAAATTCTCGCTATCGAGCAGTCAAGCCTGCAAATTACCGAATCAGAGATGCGGCAACGCCTGACGCGCATCATCGCTGTGGCACGGCAGATTCTAGCCGAAATTGCCCGTGACCCCCGTGACCTGCGCCGCGCTCGAAAATTTCTCAATACCTATCTGGATGGCGCACAGCGCGTCGTCAGTGGTTATGCCGAAACCCATAGCAAGCACAAAACCAAACCACTGGAAGCGAATTTCCGCCGTGTCCTAGTGTCGATTGAAGACATTTTTGGACAGCAGTACCAACGACTACTGGAAAATGATCTAAACGACCTCGACGTGCAAATGGAAGTACTGGAAAGCCAGCTCAAACGCGAAGGACTCAATTGATGAAAACCAACAGGAAGCACCAGCATGATTAACGAGAGTGAATTCAAAACCATCGAAACCGACCTGCTACAGGGCAAGGAAATGGCGCAATACCAACAAGCCGACTCAGCAGAGCAACAGGCAATGAATGTTCTGCTACAGGAAATTGATCTCGATGACAGCCATTCCCTACTCTATTTTGGCTCGTCTGCACAGCAACAGCTTGCTAGCGTTTCCGACGACATGTTAGAGGGGGTACGCAATAAAGACACCGGTCCAGCTGGCGATTCACTCAACAGCATGATAGCAACAGTACGCGGCTTTGATTTAAGCGCTTTAGACCCCAATCAAAAACAGGGTTTTTTCGCCCGTATGGTGGGTAAAACCAAACCACTCGCTAAATTCCTGCAAGGCTACGAGCAGGTGCGCGACCAGATCGATGCCATTGCCGATGACCTAGATCGTCACAAAACCCAACTGCTCACCGACATCACCTCATTAGACCGACTCTACAATGCAAACTTGGAATATTTTCACCAGCTGGAACGTTACATCGTTGCGGGTGAGGAAAAAATCAGGCAGCTCGATGAAGAAACCATCCCTGCCATGGAAACCCAGGTAGAGAATAACGATGCAGTTATAGAAGCGCAACGCCTGCGTGATTTACGTGCTAACCGTGATGCGCTGGAACGCCGCGTGCATGACCTCAAACTCACCCGCCAAGTCGCCATGCAGAGCCTGCCCAGTATTCGTCTGGTGCAAGAAAACGACAAGGGTCTGGTCAATAAAATTATCTCAACCACCGCTAACACGCTACCACTCTGGCGCACACAGCTGGCACAGGCAGTCACCATCCAGCGCTCCCGCGAAGCGGCAAGCAGTATACGCGCAGCCAGTGACCTGACCAATGAATTATTAAGAGCCAACGCAAGCAACCTTAAACAAGGTAACGCCGAAGCCAGGC
>CAZMLD010000172.1:0-5371 GCA_964566975.1 uncultured Thiotrichaceae bacterium
ACATAGCAACCGAACTAGGCATTAGTGAGTTAATTATCGGACTAACCATCATCGCCATCGGCACCAGCCTGCCTGAACTGGCAGCTTCTATTTCCGGCGCACTGAAAAACGAACACGACCTTGCCATCGGCAATGTGGTTGGCTCCAACCTGTTTAACACCTTAGGCGTACTCGCCATTCCCGGGCTGATATACCCTGCCACTCTCGCCGAAGGTGTTTTGCAGCGGGATTTACCCATTGTTATTATGCTCACGCTACTGCTTTTTGTGATGGCCTATGGTTTTCGCTCCAGAGGCAGAATCAACCGCATAGAAGGTGGTATGCTATTAAGCGCTTTCATCGCCTACCAAATGCTGTTATTTTTTAGCATACATTAATATCCAGGATTCGCACCATGCCAGCAAACAGCAAAACCCACCCGCAGCACAATTTCCAGCAGCTGGGCTTAGCCGTCATCCAGACTGAACTCGCTGAAATCAGTGCGCTGCAATCACGTATTAACGCCGATTTTGACCACGCCTGTGCGTTATTACTGAGCTGTAAAGGGCGTATTGTGGTCACTGGCATGGGAAAATCGGGCCATATTGGTGGTAAAATCGCCGCCACCCTCGCCAGCACTGGTAGCCCCGCGTTTTTTGTTCACCCCGGTGAGGCCAGTCATGGCGATCTTGGTATGATTACTAAAAATGACGTGGTTATTGCCTTATCCAACTCTGGCAATACCGCAGAAATCACCACCATTATTCCCATTTTAAAACGCTTTGGCGTGCCTTTAATCAGCATGACTGGCGATAAAAGCTCCATCCTCGCCACTGAAGCAAACATCAACCTCGATGTCGGTGTTAGCAAAGAAGCCTGTCCACACGACCTCGCACCCACTTCCAGCACCACGGTTGCATTAGTGATGGGTGATGCACTGGCAGTCGCCCTGCTTCAGGCAAGAGGCTTTACCGCTGAAGACTTTGCCCTGTCTCACCCTGGTGGCGCACTGGGCAAGCGTCTGTTGCTGCACGTTGCCGATATTATGCACACCGAAGAACGTATTCCCAGTGTAAACGAATCGGCCACCGTTTCTAAAGCACTACTGGAAATGAGCAAAAAAGGCCTCGGCATGACGGCCATCGTTGATGCACAAAACAGAGTGCTTGGTATTTATACCGATGGCGATTTACGCCGTTCGCTGGATAAAAATATTAATATCCATGACACTGTTATCAGTAAAGTAATGACAAAAAATTGCCGTACAACCACGGCTGCTGAACTGGCAGCGAGCATGGTAAAAATAATGGACGACAAAGGCATAAACGGCTTTTTAGTGACCGATGAAAAAAATAAATTAATTGGCGCTTTTAACATGCATGATATATTACGCGCAGGAATCGTCTAAGGAGCCTGCCCGAGCAAGCTGCTGATTTCCTCTCGTGTAACACGATACTTTTCACTTTATAACTGATGACTATGAATCTTATAGAAAAAGCAAAAAAAATCGAACTTGTCATTTTCGACATTGACGGTGTCATGACCGACGGCAGCCTGTTTTTTGATAACGACGGCGGCGAATACAAGGCCTTCCATTCGCTGGACGGCCATGGTTTACGCATGTTGCAGGAATGCGGTGTGAAAGTGGCGGTAATCACTGGGCGCAAGTCCGAACTGGTTAAACACCGAATGCATGACTTAGGTGTCACTATGCTATACCAGGGCTATCGTGACAAAATACCGGCTTTTGAAGCCTTGCTCAAAGAGGTTAAGCTCAATAAAGACCAAATCACCTATGTCGGTGATGATGTGGTTGATTTACCCATTATGTCGCAACTGGATTTTGCGATTGCCGTGCAAAACGCTCACCCCTTTGTGAAACAACATGCACACTGGATAACCGAGCATCACGGCGGGCATGGTGCAGTACGTGATGTCTGTGAGTTTATCCTTGAGGCGAAAGGCCTGCTGCATGACAAACTTCATTCCTATTTATACGCACAATAATCAGGCAGCAGAATTTAACGAGCCTCTGATTAAACCGTGAAAAGTTTCATTCGTTTCAGTTTTTTTATAATTATTGCCATTATTGTCTGGTGGTCGGTTAGCGCAGACTTCAGTGCTAGCCGTCAATTGCAGCAAACCAGCAATGAACCCTATGTTGATATCTTTATGAATGAGTTTGAACTGACCGCGATGAATGAGACTGGCACGCCTGCTTATATCCTAAGCGGCTTACGTTTACAGCAATTTAACAACAGCGATGACACCGAAATCACGCAACCAGTCTTTCATTTATTGCAAAAAAATGCACAATGGAAAATCAGCGCCGACAACGCTATCCTTAATAATAAAGAACACACTATTTTATTAAAAAATAACGTGCTTATGCAGCAACAAAATATTGAGCCGGCAATCAATATTCGTACGCAAAACCTGTTAGTGTTTACCCAGACGCAAATTGCACAAACGCAGGCCGCCGTGGAAATCACTCAGGGTTCATCACAGATAAAATCAACAGGTATGATTTTTAACAATATCACCAGCGAACTCGACCTTTCAGCTAACGTAAGCAGCGTTTTATTGCCCGATGAATGAATCTACGGTAAAAAAACTAATGGCACCGGGCAAATCGCTGAACCTTGGCTGGTTTCAGAAGGCAGCGCTACTGGCTGGCTTATTCCTGTTTACTTTGCCTGCTTTTTGCTGGGCAGGTGAACACGTCGAAAAAATACTAATCAGTGCCGACCGCATGCAAATGAACATTGACACAGGCAAAAGCACTTATACCGGAAACGTCAAAATTTCTCGAGGAGAGATGACGCTAACCGGTGATAAAGTTACCATACAGCACGGCAAAGACGACGTTGAGCGCATTACTGTTTTCGGTAATCCCGTACACTATAAACACGTCTCTGAAACCGCAGAAAGCATTAGCGCGCAAAGTGAAAAGATGGTCTATATCGCCAGCGAGAACAAATTGATCATGACCATCAACGCCCATTTGCAGCAGTCAGGCATGAAGCTTAACAGTCACAAAATTGTGTACCACACCGAAAGTCAGATTGCCATTGCCGGCGGTAACGATGAGACTCAACAGTCGCAGCGCGTCAATATCATCTTAACCCCAAAAAAAGCAACGCCATAATCCCTTAATGTCTACACTGCGCGCCAGCAACCTCGCCAAAAGCTATCAATCACGCTGTGTTGTTAATGATGTTTCTTTTGATGTTAACAGCGGCGAAGTTGTCGGCCTGCTCGGCCCCAACGGCGCAGGTAAAACCACCAGTTTTTATATGGTAGTCGGCCTGGTCAAACCAGACAAAGGTACTATCTATCTGGATGAAAACGACCTAACCCGGCTGCCCATGCACGCTAGGGCGCAGCAGGGTATTGGTTATTTACCGCAGGAAGCATCGGTATTTCGCAAACTCAATGTGGAAGACAATATTCTCGCGGTGCTGGAAGCCAGAAAAGAATTTACTGCCTCACAACGCCGAGAAAAATTAAACGCCTTAATTGATGATTTAAAAATCGATCACATTCGTCACAACATAGGTCAAAGCCTGTCTGGGGGCGAACGCCGCCGCGTCGAAATTGCCAGAGCACTTGCTTCGCAACCTGCCTTTGTCCTGCTCGACGAACCTTTTGCCGGGGTTGACCCGCTTTCTGTCATCGAAATCCAGAAAATCGTCAAACATTTGACCGACCGCAATATTGGGGTATTGATTACTGACCATAATGTACGAGAAACCCTCGGCATTTGTAATCGCGCCTACATCCTGAACAGCGGTAAAATAATCGCCCAAGGAAGCCCCGATGAAATACTTATCAATGAAGAAGTGCGAGAAGTCTATCTTGGACGAGATTTTAGACTATAATTTCATATGTACTTAGTGGAATTGACAAGATAAACACATGAAGCCATCACTCCAGTTAAAACTTGGCCAGCACCTGACAATGACACCGCAGCTACAGCAGGCCATACGCCTGTTACAGCTGTCTACCTTAGAGCTACAAAGCGAAGTGCAGCAGATACTGGAAGAAAACCCCATGCTGGAGCACGATGAAGAAAACATCGACGCTAGCGAAGAAAAAGACAGTCCGATGGCAGAAAAACAAGATGCCAGCACTGACAGTCATGATGACAGCAGCAATACCGCTGAAAACGATGACCCTCACCTTGACATGGAAAACAAACAACAAATGCCAGATGAGCTGCCCGTTGATGCTAACTGGGAAGACACTTACGACATCACCACCGCCACCGCAGCCAGCAGTCAGTCAAATAATGATGTCAGTCATGACTTTCTGGAAAATCAGAGCATTGATGGTGACACCCTCAGCGAACATCTAATCTGGCAATTAAAAAACTCTCAGTTTAGTGATATCGACTTTATTATCGCCATTGCTATTATTGATGCCGTTAATGAGGATGGCTACCTTACTGAAACCACTGAACAAATTTTTGATGGTTTAAAAAACGATCTGGACATCGAACTAGACGAGGTTGAAGCGGTGCTACATCGCGTACAACGCTTTGACCCAGTTGGCATTGCCGCCCGCAATCTCAAAGAATGTTTGTTATTGCAGCTAGAACCCCTAGACCCTCAAACCCCGGGGCTAAACGATGTGAGAAACATCATCACCTACTACCTGGCTTTACTGGGCACGCATGATTACGCACGATTACAGAGAAAAACTAACCGTAATGAACAGCAGCTTCATGAATTAATCCTGTTTATACAGTCCCTTAACCCCAAACCTGGGGCAGCCATATCAAAGAACAATGCACAATATGTAACTCCAGACATATTTGTACGCAAAGTAAAGGGGCAGTGGCAGGTTAGCCTTAACCCAGAAGCCTCACCCAAAATCAAAATTAACGCAATCTACGAAAGTCACCTAAAAAATGCCGGCAGAGGCAATAATACCAGCCACCTGCGTAACAGCCTGCAAGAAGCACGCTGGTTTCTAAAGAGCCTGCAAAGCCGTAGCGATACCCTGCAACGTGTCGGTAATGCTATTGTCAGACGGCAACGCCTGTTTCTTGACTATGGCGATGAAGGTATGAAACCCATGGTTTTGCGCGATATCGCCGAAGAGCTGGAGATGCACGAATCGACCATATCACGCGTCACCACCAATAAATACATGCACACACCACGTGGCGTGTTTGAATTCAAATTTTTCTTTTCCAGCCATGTCACCACTGCCGATGGGGGCGAATGCTCCGCTACGGCTATTCGCTCCATGGTAAAAAAGCTGGTTGAAAGTGAAAACCCGAAAAAACCGATGAGTGACAATAAAATTTCCTTATTATTAGCTAAAGAAGGCATTAATGTTGCACGTCGAACTGTGGCAAAATATAGAGAATCTATGTTGATACCAC
>CAZMLD010000173.1:0-5336 GCA_964566975.1 uncultured Thiotrichaceae bacterium
GGAAAATGATAAAAACTTTATATCGTAAATGCTAATCGTTCTGGCTTTACGCTCAACCTCTATGCCCTGTCGTGCCAGCTTGTAAAGACGCTCACCATTATGCTTCAATGCAGAATACATCGGTGGTATCTGCTCGATTTCACCAATGAATGCGGGTAATACGGCCTTTACCTCGGCTTCTGTCAGGCCAGAAACATCCTGTGTTGCCACTATTTCGCCTTCTGCATCACCCGTAGTGGTGGTGACACCGAGCTGACATTTTAAGCGGTAGGTTTTATCGGCTTCCAGTAAAAACGCGGAGATTTTAGTGGCTTCGCCAAAACACACGGGCAGCATGCCTGTTGCCAGTGGGTCAAGACTACCCGTATGACCGGCTTTAGCGGCGCCAAAAAGACGTTTTACTTTCTGTAAAACATGATTCGAACTACTACCGACTGGCTTATCAAGTAACAATACACCACTGATATTACGCCCTTTATTTTTTCGTCTACCCAAAGCTAATCACTCTCTTTATCGTTGTTGTTTTTGTCGCTCTGGCTTTTGTCATCCTGGCCTTTATCACTGTTATTCTCATCATGCTTTACCGCCTCGCTAATCAGCTTATCCATAGCTATACCATGTGTTACGCCATCATCAATGACAAATTTTAATGTTGGTACAATACGCGCATGAATTCGTCGTGCAATTTCTTTTCGGATAAAACCAACGGCACGATTTAATATTGCAATGGATTCATTTTCTTGTTCGGCATTGAAAACAGAGCAGTAAATCACTGCGTGACTTAAATCTCGGCTCATACGCACTTCAGTAAAGGACATAAAACCCAGCCGCGGATCTTTTATTTCGTCACGAACAATGTCAGCCAGTTCGCGACGAAGCTGCTGCGCCATACGTTCGCTACGTGAAAATTCTCTAGGCATCGACTAACAAACCCGCGTGTTGCCAGCTGAATATTTATAGCTTACGTTCAACTTCTACTCGCTCGAATACTTCGATTTGATCACCGACGTTGACTTCGTAATTTTTCACTGCGATGCCACACTCAGTACCACTGTTGACTTCGTTTACATTATCTTTAAAGCGACGCAGCGACTCAAGCTCACCTTCAAAAATAACCACATTGTCTCGTAGCACACGAATCGGGGCATCTTTACGCACCACACCTTCGGTAACCAGTGAACCTGCAACCTGGCCAAACATGGGCGAGGTAAACACTTCCTGCACTTTTGCCATGCCAATAATTTGCTCACGGAATTCAGCTTTAAGCATACCCGTTAGTGCTTTTTCTACTTCATCGATCAGCTCATAAATAATGCTGTAGTAGTTTAACGCCACCGCACGTTCGGATGCGGTGCGTCTGGCTGACGCATCGGCACGAACATTAAAGCCAATGACGATAGCACCCGATGCCGCTGCTAGGCTTATATCTGTTTCATTGATACCACCAACACCCGAGCCAATGATACGCACATCCACTTCATCATTATTCGCCACCAGTTTGTGTAGTGAATCACTGATGGCATGCAATGTACCCTGCACATCTGCTTTTAATAGAATATTTAATTTTTTAACTTCGCCCGCTTTCATCTGGTCAAAAATCGACTCCAGTTTATTTGCCTGCTGGCTCGCCAGACGCATATCACGCGCTTTTTGCTGACGATTTTGCGACACATCACGGGCAGTACGCTCATCGGACAATACCTGCATATCATCACCCGCGTTTGGCATATTGGACAAACCAATAACAGCAACAGGTATTGACGGGCCAGCTTCCTCAATGCTATTACCGTATTCATCGTACATCGCACGCACACGACCAAAGTCTTCGCCTGCAAGCATGATGTCACCTTTTCGCAAAGTGCCCTCCTGAATTAATACGGTCGCAGTAACACCACGGCCTTTATCTAGCGAGGCTTCCAGAACAACGCCTTTTGCCAAACCTTGTGCGGTGACCTGCAATTCCATCAGTTCTGCCTGTAAGGAAATGGCTTCCAGCAGGGTATCAATACCTTCACCAGTGTGTGCTGAAACATTTACAAAAATAGTTTCACCACCCCAGTCTTCAGGCACAACTTCATAGTTACCAAGCTCGCTTTTTACTCGATCTGGATCAGCGCCATCTTTATCCATTTTATTAACGGCGATAATAATTGGCACTTCTGCGGCTTTTGCATGTTGTACGGCTTCAACGGTTTGTGGCATGACACCATCATCGGCAGCGACCACAATAATGACGATATCAGTCGCATTCGCGCCGCGTTCGCGCATGCTGGTAAAGGCGGCATGCCCTGGTGTATCGAGAAATGTAATCTCACCCTTGTCAGTTTCTACGTGATAGGCACCGATGTGCTGGGTAATGCCGCCAGCTTCGCCAGCAGCAACTTTTGATGCTCGAATGTAATCCAGCAATGATGTTTTGCCGTGATCAACATGCCCCATAATAGTAACAACAGGTGCTCTTGGCGTAATTTTTAAGTCTGAGGTATCACGTGCCAGCAATGCTTTTTCGAAATCATCTTCATTAACCACGATAGGGTTGTGGCCTAGCTCTTCAATCACTAGGACAGCGGTATCCTGGTCAATCACCTGGTTAATGGTTGCCATCACACCCATTTGCATCAGGATTTTAATAAGTTCGCCCGCTTTCATTGAAATGCGTCGGGCAAGCTCGTCCACGGTAATGGTATCGGGTACAGTGATATCCAATATTACTGCTTCAACGGGCCTTTCAAAACCATGTTTAGCATCACTTGCCGCCACCGACCTTCTTGCTGATTTACCTTTTTTAGTGTGACGCTTACCACCACGCCCTGAGCTAACATGCAGTTCTTTGCGACCGTATAACGTGTTTTTATCTTTGTGCTCGCCTTTGTGTTTTTTAGACGTGGTTTTTTGCTCACGAGACTGCTGTGCTTGGAGCTCATCAGGTGTCAGCGCTTTTTCTTTAGGCCGACTTGCTGCTCCAGCTGTCTTCGTTGTTTTTTGCCTGGTTTCGTCTTCTGCTTTTGCTTTAACGTCGGCTAAACGCGACTCCTCAGTCTGCTGTTCCTGTTCGCGTTTTGCCGTGCGCTCAAGTTTAATCTGTCGCTCACTTTCACGCTCCTGCTCACGGCGCGCCTGGTCGATGCGGAGCTTTTCTAATTCACTCAGTTCGGCGGGGACGGCTGTCTCGACGGTTTCCGTTTCCGCCGCTGTTTCGGTTGTTGCGCTCTGTTCTGTCGGACGCGTATACGAGCGTTTACGGCGAACCTCAACGGAAACCGCACTTCTGCCGCTGCCACGAACTTTAATTTCACTTACCGACTTGCGTTTTAGCGCAATTTTTTTCGGCTTAGTCAGCACATCAGCACTGCTGTCCTTGCCGTGCTGCCCTCTTAAAAAGCTCAGCAAAGTCATTTTGTCTGCATCAGATACTAATGCGTCCGGCGCGTCGATTGCCAACCCCGCATCTTTTATCTGTTCTAGTAAGCGTTCTACTGGTGTGCCAACGGCACTTGCCAGTTGTTTTACTGTTACTTCAGCCATACCTTTATCTCGTTGAATAATCTCAGTGATTTAATTCAGTCATCTCTTAAGAGTGAGTCAGCACATCACGCCCATCCTTTAGCTCGGGAGCTGCATACCTATGCACCATTACGTGTTCAGGCAAGTTATTTTTCTTCGCTAAACCATGGCGCACGTGCCGTCATAATTAGTTCAGAGGCACGGGCTTCATCCATACCTTCTACTTCCATTAATTCATCAACCGCCTGCTCGGCAAGATCTTCCATTGAGCATATACCCTTTACCGCTAACAAGTTCGCTAGGTTGCTATTCATGCCATCCATGGCGAGCAGGTCTTCTTTCGGCTTATTGTTTTCCAGCACTTCTTCGGTCATTATTGCCTGTGTTAGCAAATAGTCACTAGCACGATTACGTAACTCATCGACAACATCCTGGTCAAATTCTTCAATACTCAATAACTCAGACTCAGGCACGTAGGCAACTTCCTCTATCGTGGTAAACCCTTCTGCCACCAGTATCTCGGCGACTTCTGCGTCCACATCAAGATGCTTGGTAAAGACTTCGAGGTACTTCGCACCTTCTTCTGCATTTTTTGTTTCTGCATCCTGCTCGGTCATAACATTGAGTACCCAGCCAGTCAATTCACTGGCGAGCCGAATATTCTGACCGCCACGACCAATGGCCATGGCAAGTTTTTCTTCTTCAACAGCAATGTTCATACTGTTAGCATCTTCATCCACCACCAGAGAAAGCACCTCAGCCGGTGACATGGCGTTAATGACAAACTGTGCAGGATCCTCATGCCAAAGGATGATATCGACACGCTCACCACCTATTTCATTGGAAACCGACTGCACGCGCGAGCCGCGCATACCCACGCAGGCGCCAACAGGGTCGATGCGATTGTCCAGTGCTCTCACCGAAATTTTTGCTCGCGAACCCGGATCACGCGCACCGCCCAAAATTTCAAGCATGCCCTGATCGACTTCCGGCACTTCAAGTTTAAACAATTCAACAAGAAACTCAGGTGCGGTACGGCTGATAAACAGCTGTGGACCACGTGTTTCTGAACGCACTTCTTTTAAATAACCACGCAGGCGGTCGCCTGGGCGCACAGCTTCACGCGGTATCATCTCAGATTTGGCAATGAAACCTTCGACGTTACTACCTAAATCAAGGTACACATTACCACGCTCTACCCGTTTTACCGTGCCCATGATCAGCTCGCCTTCACGACCCGAGTAAGCTTCAACCACACGTTCACGTTCAGCTTCACGCACTTTCTGCACGATGACCTGTTTTGCGGTTTGCGCTGCAATACGACCAAAGCCTACTGACTCTATCTGTTCTTCAACATAACCACCAACACCGATCTCTGGCTCATCGATCTGTGCCGCTTCAAGGGTGATTTCACCCAGTGGGTTTTCCATGGGCTCACTACTGTCAATCACTAGCCAGCGACGAAAGGTATCGTACTCACCGGTTTCTCGGTCGATGCATACGCGCACTTCAATATCTTTGCCACTTTTCTTGCGCGTAGCAGTAGCAAGTGCTGCCTCAATGGCCTCAAATATAACCTCCTTCTCAACACCTTTTTCATTAGAAACGGCATCGGCAACGTAGAGAATTTCCTTGCTCATGGTGTAAACCTCATTAAATACAACTTATGTGTTGAACAATAATAACTCGTTAAGATGACTCTTCTAGATTAACACTCTAGGAGCTTGTCCGAGAATGGAAACCGTAGCGAAAAATCGAGATTTTTAGTCCAGTTTTCCGAACATTTGAGGCAAATAGCACCGCTATTTAACGAAAATGTTCGGAAAAATGGG
>CAZMLD010000174.1:0-5335 GCA_964566975.1 uncultured Thiotrichaceae bacterium
GAAAAAACCCGCCTTACCATCTGCACGCGCACAGAGTAAACCTGACGCCAACGATGCTGAAATATCAATCACCCTGTTAGATGACGATGGCGCAAAAAACACACAATGGAATCAGTATGTTGAATCAAACCCCGCAGCATCACTTTACCACCGCGCCGAATGGAAAGCGTTAATAAAGAAAACATTTGGCCATGAGTGTTATTTTTTCTGTGCGACCAGTAACAAATCAGGTAGTAATGAAGATATTGTAGGCGTGCTTCCCCTAGTACGACTGAACAGCAAACTGTTCGGTGATTTTATGGTTTCAATGCCTTACTTCAATGCTGGCGGCGCCATCGCAAATAACCCGTTCATCGAACAAAAACTGATGTCTACGGCAAATGATCTGGCTGAAAAACTGGGCATAAGCCATATAGAATACCGTGATGACGTCAGCCGCGACGAACTACCTGCTCGCACTGAAAAAGTAAACATGATCCTTTCCCTGCCAGACAGCGAAGAAACACTATGGCAAACTTTCACATCGAAGTTACGCGCACAAATAAGGCGGGCGCAGCGCGAAAATATCCAGGTAAAAATTGGTAGCACAGAACGCCTTGCCGATTTTTATACCGTGTTTGCACGCAACATGCGTGACCTTGGCACGCCAGTATATGGAAAAAAATTATTCACAAACATATTGCACACGTTCTCCGAAAACAGCAAAATCATCACGCTGCACCATAACGGCCGCCCCGTAGCAGCCGCTTTCTTACTCGGTCACAACGGTACTTTAGAAATCCCCTGGGCATCAACCATCAACGATGTTAACCACCTAAGCATAAACATGCAGCTCTATTGGGAAGTATTAAAATTTGCCATTAAAAATCAATATCAGCACTTTGACTTCGGCCGGTCTAGCATAGACTCCGGTACCTTTCGCTTCAAGCAGCAATGGGGCGCAAAACCAAAACAATTGTACTGGCATTATTGGCTGCCCGATAAAATGGAAATGCCAAAATTAAACCCAGACAACCCAAAATTTTCCCTAGCGATAAAAATATGGCGTAAAATACCCATTTTTATTACAAGGTTGATTGGGCCTTTCATCGTCAAGAACTTGCCCTAAAAAACCGTTCACAAAATGCAAACAGCGCTACGATGACATGAAAACAATACTGAAAAAATTACTCATGCCCATCCTAGCAAGCCAGCCAATAAGCAGCATGGCTTATCGACTGCTAAACTGTGGCACACCCATTTTCATGTTGCACCGCATCACTCCTGCTGGGCAGCCCAAGGCAGGCGCAATAGACGCGAGCCATCTGCGCAACTGCCTACAATATCTGCATAAAAACAACTATCACTGGATTTCTCTGGAACAATTAATTTTGTCACTTCAAAATCAAAAGCCACTGCCGTCTAAAGCGGTTTGTTTTACCATGGATGATGGCTATATCGACCAGGCGCAAATTGCGGCACCTATTTTTATTGAATACGACTGCCCTGTGACTTTCTTCGTTATTACCGATATGTTGGACAATACGGACTGGCCATGGGATGCTAAAGTATCTTGGCTGATTGATTCACCGAAGCAAGCATCACTCGAAACTAGCACTGCATTAGAACAACTGGGAATTTTTCATGGAAAGATTACCTGTAAACGGACATTTAGACGCTCAATTCAGGCTGCCCTTAAAAAGATAGACGCAAAAAAAATTCCTGCTATATTACAAAATCTTGCCGAATACTCCGGAAGAACCATACCCAGCATCGCACCACCTGGCTTTCAGCCCATGAACTGGAGCGATGCTCGCCAGCTCGAAAAGCAGGGAGTCTGCTTTGCCCCACATTCTGTCTCTCATAACATCATGTCCCGACTTGACCAGGAAGATATGGAACGGGAAGTGAACCATAGCTGGCAGATAATAAATAATGAACTATCAAACCCACTTAAAGTATTCTGTTATCCAACCGGCAGGGCTACCGATTTTGGCAGGCGAGAAATAGAAGCATTAGAAAAGTCGGGTTATCTGGGCGCGGTTTCAACTACAACCAATATTGTTACTAGCAACAATCAGTCTCAGAACTACATTTACAGTTTACCAAGGCTTGTATTGCCAGACAATATGACCGACTTCATTCAATACTGCAGCTGGGTGGGAAGAACAAAGTGTGCCCACAACAACCAGTAGCTGACAATAAACTACCATTTGCTTTCACTAAAGGAACACCATGTTATACCACCGCAGAACACATCGTTATATTGGTCACGGCTTGATAGCTGGACTATGCCTTATTCTCATTTCCTGCGGCGGCATGAATGAGGAAGAACTACTAAAGCAGGCCAAAAATCATCTGGAACAGGGCAATATTAAAGCGGCCTCGCTTGAGCTTCGTAATACGCTTCAAAGAAACAATGAGAATGCCGAAGCACTTTACCTGCTGGCTAACATCAACCTAAAAACAGGTGATCATGAGATAGCACTAAGACAGTTCAAAAGAGCGGGCACGGCAGGCTGGAATAAGGAGCAAGTCCAGTTGGCAAAAGCAAGAATCTATTTCCGCCAGGGGGAACTGCAACGGCTGCTTGACGAGATCACTGACAATAATAGCTGGTCAATAGAAACACGGGCGAATATTTCTAGCTTACGCGCATTAGCAGAAGCAGGCTTGGGTCACACCGATGCCGCCACAGTCACGCTTAATAAAGCAAAAACATTCAAAACTGATGCCTTGCATGTATTAAAAACAACAACAATATTCCAGCTCTCCGACTTACTTGATGGCAGCCCAGAACAAACCATAAAAGAGGCACTGTTGTTATACCCAGCTAACATAGAGCTGTTGTTTCTACATGCCAGTATTGAGAAAAAGAACATGAATTTATCACGTGCAAGTGATAGTTACAGGAAAATTATCGAACTCGAGCCAGCGCATATAATCACACCCTATCACCGAAACGCCGCTTTAGGGCTGGCACGTATTCAAATTACTCAGAATAACCATACCCAAGCAATCACCACCCTGGAAAAAGTGTTAACAAGATTTGAAAACGACCCCGAAGCGAACTTCCTAAGTGCGCTGGCAACTTATGGCGTAAATGACTTCAAGCGCGCCGAAAGTCATTTAGACAAGGTGCTTTCTGTCCTGCCAGAACATGGACAGTCACTACGGCTAATGGGCAAGATAAACTATACACACAAAGACTACCAACAAGCAGCGCAAAACCTTGCCAGCTACCTGACAACAAACCCTGACGACCTCGCCGTACAAAAACTGCTGGCGCAGACCTGGCTTTTTCTTCAGCAGCCAGAAAAAGCTAGGGCGATCATCGAAGCCTTGCCAACTGACAAAACTGATGCCGCCATTACACTTAACTTACGCAGCCAGTTACAATTTCAGATGGGAGATGCCCAGGCGGGCATTGAATCACTATTAAAAATCATTAAATTACAGCCTGATAACATCAGCCTGCGTGAACAACTGATTAAAGCCTATATTGCTTCCGCTAAAACAGACTTGGCATTAAATGAAATAAAAATTTTCCAGCGCCTGAGCAACAATACCGAAACCAGCCAGAGACTAACTATCTCCGCCTATATGGCTACTGGTAAAATCAATCAGGCAATCAAGGTAGCTAGCCAGATGCTAGAAAACGAACCGGAAAATCCAGCCGTTATTGCCTTGAATGGTGCTCTTCATGCCACAAACAATGACCTGCCACAGGCTCGAAAATTTTTCACCCAGGCCCGGCAACTACAAACCAACCTGCCATCCGCCACTCTCGGTCTGGCCAGACTGGAAAGGAAAGAAGGCAATCTCGACCAGGCCATAATACTTTACCAAACACTCATTGAACTCAACCAGAACGATATCACGCCCATGCTGGCACTATCAGAGATAGCAGCACTACAAAAACGCCCCAATGACATGTTATCCTGGCTGGAAAAAGCCCGTGCTGCAGCACCAGAGGATATCCGAGCTCGTATCATTCTCACCGACCATTACTTACGCAATTCGCAGCCAAATACCGCCGATATATACCTCCAGGAAGCGCTAACAACCGCACCTGAGCACGCCAAACTATTAACCCTTCATGGCAGAACACTCATTGCCCAGCAACGTTACCGTCTCGCTCTACTCCCCTTGAACAAACGACTGGCAGAGCAGCCAGACTCTATCGCTACACTGCTATTACTTGGCGAAACGCATTTACGCATGGGTGAAACAGAGCAGGCACGCAAGCACCTACAAGCCGTGCTAAAAAACCAGCAGGGTAATATGATTGCCACCATCTTAATGGCTGAAACAGAACTGATAAGCGGCAACCATGACAGCAGCCTGAAATACGCAAAAAAAATACAGCAGGCTCAACCTGAACTTTTTACCGGCTATTTACTAGAAGGCAACGTGTGGATGTCGAGAAAAGATAACGCCAAGGCCAGCGCAGCCTACACAAAAGCATGGCAGCGCCAGCAAACAGCAACCCTGGCAAAAAAACTATTCCACACATCAAAAGAGCTGATCAGCTTTGACGAAGCCATCAAACCGATGATTTTATGGCTAAACCAACACCCTGAAGACACATCAACACGTTCGTTTCTGGCTGCGGCTTACCTGAAAGAAAAGCAACACGCCAATGCCATTCGAGAATACGAAGCCGTACTGGAACTGACCCCTAATGATAGCGACATACTCAACAATCTAGCTTGGCTTTACCACATAAAAAATGACCCCAAAGCACTGGATATGGCGGCAAGAGCATTCCGCTATGCTCCTGATAACCCGAGCATACAGGACACATACGGCTGGATTCTAACGCAGCGTGGGCAGCCAGTAAAAGGTTTGCGCCTAATCCGCCAAGCGCTACTGGCGCTGCCAGATAACCCATACATACGCTTCCATTTCGCTAGTGCATTAATCGACACCGGCGATATCGAACAGGGTAAACAAGTGCTAAAAAAATTACTGGATGAAAATCTTGCCTTTACAAGCAAAACGCAGGCACAGGAGCTATATCAAAATACGCCTTAACCTCTCAATTTTGCTGGAAAAGCCACCATGAGCTTTGCTCTGCTACTCAGCAGGTTATGCACTTATTATAAGAGTTCAGCTAGCGTTCAACCTGTAATGGATTAACAACACAGACTTTAAATCCTTGTTGCATTAAAGCTTCGATACACTTGAGATGATAAACGCCTGTAGCTTCTAATGTGACTTAAATATCCTGGGCTAATGTTTGTGTCGATTTCAATAACCTAACAGCTAATCAAATTATTAGTTAGTTTGAGAGAGACAAAAGGCTCCTTAAAATGCTTAAATAAACCAGCCTCAGGGCTGAGTAGGCTAAACT
>CAZMLD010000175.1:0-5265 GCA_964566975.1 uncultured Thiotrichaceae bacterium
ACAGTTTAAAGCGTCACTTTTTTTGCATTCGCAAAAACGTGCCACTTTAAACTGCTGCTGAGCAAGGCGTTAGGATTAACTCTGTTTTTTGCTCTGTTCAGTCACGTCTATATACAGTTTCAGGCGTTGACCAGGCTGAATATATTTACCTTTTATCGTGTTCCAGCGCAGTAGATCAGCAACATTAACGCGATATTTGTGGGCAATGGCTGAGAGTGAGTCACCGCTTCTTACGGTATAGTGAATCGGTTTGACGGTGTTATTCGGGTTATGTGTTTTTACGGCTTTAGTGCTCGCCATGGCCTGTTGTTTTGTACTGCGCCAGATTACCAGTTTTTTTCCTTTCTTTAATGGGTCTCGAAGCGCCATGCCATTCCACCTGGCTAGCTGCTGCATATTCACTCTGTATTTTCTGGAAATTTCCCACAGGCTTTCACCCGTTTGAACAATATGGTTAATGCGCGTGTTATTTTTTCCGTGCTTTTTACTTTGTGTGGTTTGTAAGCGCTGCGTAGACGAAAGTATATAACTGCTTTTGTTTTTACTGGCAACAGGAATAAGCAGGTGTTTGCCTTGGCGAATGTTATTGCCACGAAGGTTATTTGCTTTTTTCAAATGTTTGACTGAGGTGTTATATTTCAGCGCAATGTGACTTAGCGTTTCCCCTGATTTTATTTTATGCCGTGACCAGCGTAAATGTTTGTCAGCCGGTAAAGACGCGTAATTTTCTGCAAATATCTTTGCCGAATTAATGGGTAATAACAGCCGGTGTGGGCCATCGGGAGCTGTTGCCCAGCGGTTAAAGCCAGGGTTAAAGTTATATAGCGTTTTTAAATCAATGTCAGCAAGTTCGGCGGCCAAAGCCAGATCAATTTGACCGCTGAGTTTAACCTTGCTAAAGCCAGGTGCATTTTGAATGGGACTCAGATTGACCGCATATTTTTCAGGATTAGAAATAATTTCTTTTAGGGCAAGCAGCTTTGGTACGTAAGCACGGGTTTCTTTTGGTAGTTTTAAATGCCAAAAATCAGTTGGGCGGTTTAACTTTTTATTACGTCTTATGGCGCTTCGTAGCGTTCCCTGACCCGCATTGTAAGCGGCAAGCGTCAGCGCCCAGTCACCATTGAATTGTTTGTTTAAGCTTTCAAGGTAATTTAATGCAGCCTGTGTGGAGGCATATATATCACGCCTTCCGTCATACCACCAATTTTGCTCCAGACCATGGGCGCGTCCAGTGGATGGAATAAATTGCCAGATACCGGCTGCGCGACTATGTGAATAGGCAAAAGGCTGAAATCTACTTTCTACTATGGGCAATAACGCCAGTTCGGTGGGTAAATTACGTTTTTCAATTTCTTCTAAAATAAAAAAAAGAAACGGCTCAGCACGCTGCATAACGCGTTGTATGTAATCAGGATGCTTGGCAAACCGTGTAATTTCTTTTTGTAATGCAGGGTGCTCAATACCTGACTGCATGCTAAACCCAGCACGAATACGTGGCCAGATATTAGAGGCTGCCTCACTGTTCGGGTCAAACTCTGCAAGTTGCTTGGCTTGAGCAGGCTCAATGGATGAAGTTGAAGCAATCAACAGGGGCGGGTTCGATGAGAAGGCGTCGCCTATCATGTCAGATTCTTTTATCTGCGCCATTGATTCTGTTGAGCTATTAACCAATTTGCTTTTACTGCATGCAGTAAGCCATGGGGTAAGCAGGGCAATGAGGCAGAGCGTAAAAATGGATTTTATGATAGGCGGGGGCAGGAATAAGCTGTTCAAGGTTATCTTAGGGTTTGTTGTTGGTGCGTGATTATATCAGGCTTGGTGGTCTGGTGGCTAGATACGCTATAATAGCGCTGCATAAAACACCTTGATTGCCCCATCTTATGACGGGCGCAACATCAACACAAAATAGCACAATATGAGTGAGAAAATGATTGAAGTTTATACCGATGGCGCCTGTCGAGGGAATCCCGGGCCTGGTGGCTGGGGTGCCAGTTTACGTTTTAATGACCAGCAGAAAGACCTGTATGGCGGTGAAGAGAAAACCACCAATAACCGTATGGAGCTGATGGCTGTGATACAAGCTTTGGAATCATTAACACGATCCAGTACTGTTAAAGTGTATACAGATTCTAAATATGTGCTGGATGGCATGACAAAGTGGCTGCCTAACTGGAAGAAAAAAGGCTGGAAAACGGCAGCGAAAAAACCAGTTAAAAATGTTGATTTATGGCAGCGACTTGATGCAGCGGTGCAGCTAAATGAGGTGAGCTGGCAGTGGGTGAAAGGGCATTCTGGCGATGAAGGCAATGACTGTGCTGACAGGCTGGCGAACCGTGGTATTGATGAGCTGTAAATGAACAACGAAAAATTAAAAAAAACTCGGCAGATTGTTCTTGATACGGAAACCACGGGGCTGGAACCGTCACAGGGGCATAAAATTATCGAAATTGGTTGTGTCGAGATGATTAACCGCCGTCTTACCGGCAATAATTATCACCAGTATTTGCAGCCAGACAGAGAAATTGACCAGGGCGCACAGGCGGTACACGGTATTAGTAATGACTTTCTTAGCGACAAGCCGCGATTTTTAGACATTGTGAGCGACTTTATCGAATACATTGATGGCGCCGAACTCATTATTCACAATGCACCTTTCGATGTTGGTTTTATTAACCACGAATTAAACGCACTAGGTGCACAATACGGCAGCGTAAGCACGTATTGTCTGGTGATAGATACCCTAGTGATGGCGCGAAAAATACGGCCGGGGAAAAAGAATAACCTGGACGTGTTATGTAAAGAGTACGAAGTGAATAATGCTCACCGTGAATTACACGGTGCCTTGCTGGACGCAGAGTTGTTGTCAGAAGTCTATTTGCGGATGACTGGTGGGCAAAGCACATTGTTACTGGACACGGCAGGTGAATCGAGTGCCCAAGGAGGTGTCTCTGCAATAAAAAAATTATCAGCAGAGCGAAAGCCGATTCGAGTTATAAAAGCCAGTGATGAGGAGCTGCAGGCACATCGGGCGATTATCGAGAAGATGGGGAGAGAGTGCTGGTAATACAGGCAGCGACTATTAGTGAACGGTTTGATTGCGTGTTAGCGTCAAAAACTATCGAATTTTTAAAGACCGCGATTTTTCCCGTTGCCAGTCGCGTTCTTTAATCGATGCTCGCTTATCATGTGATTTCTTACCCTTGGCAAGCCCAATATCTATTTTTACTCGGCCATTTTTTTTCCAGAACAGGGCAAGAGGCACTAGGGTGAATCCTTTGCGCTCAATTTGGCCGATTAAACGATCAATTTCGTGGCGGTGCATTAAAATCTTGCGTGCTCGGGTTGGGTTAGCATGAATGTGTGTGGAGGTGGTAATGAGCGGTGTGATGGTGCCGCCGATCCACTCCAGCTCGCCATTTTTGGCAAAAATATAGCTTTCATTAATTTGTGCTTTACCGGCACGCATGCTTTTGACTTCCCAGCCTTCGAGGACAAGACCTGCTTCAAAATTACTTTCAATGGTGTAATCGAAGCGGGCTTTGCGATTGCGCGCGATGGTATTGTCGTTAGACTTTTTTTTGGGTTTTTTTGCCATTTTCTTATTGTAAAGAATCAGATTCGCAAGTATAGGGTAGATTTTGCAGTCTGTCATTGTCATATCAGGCCACGCTATCGAAAAAAGCTTGGCTTGCTGATGTCTGCTCAATTAGCCACCCTGTCGCCATCCTGATTTTTTCTGATTATTGAGTGGCTGGCTGGTGTATGTGACGTTGATGAAGAAAAATTTATAATAATTACGCTTATTTATAAAAATAGCTTGAGTCATTGCTATAAATTGTTAAAAATGAGACAACTATTCAGCTCGTTTCTGAAACGGGCAACTGCTGTGCTAAAAAATGCAGAACAGCGTGATAATAAGCAGCTATTTACATTTTTTCACACGGAGCAGTTGTTGCTCTGTACTAAATAATAACAAAACAAAAAATAGTAATAACACTATGGTCGTACAGCGCACTTCAACTCATCCCCAGTGGACCAGCCGCACCATTTTTATTCTCGCCGCAACGGGCTCAGCGGTCGGCCTGGGTAACATCTGGAAATTTCCTTACATCGTGGGCGAGAACGGTGGCGGTACTTTTGTGCTGGTTTACTTATTATGCATTGTGCTAATTGGTATTCCTATTATGATGGCAGAAATCATGATAGGAAGGCGTGGCAAGCAAAGCCCGATTAATGCCATGGCGGCTATCGCAAAAGAAGAAAAACGCAGTTCTGGCTGGGTTTGGTTAGGTTGGATGGGGGTTGTCGCCGGTTTTTTGATTCTTTCTTACTACAGCGTCATTGCGGGCTGGGCGATGTCATACGTGTTTCGAACCGCTGGTGGTATGTTTGAAGGGGTGACTGCTGATGGTGCTAACAGCATCTTTACCACACTGGTGAGTGATCCAGAACGTTTGCTTGCTTGGCATACGTTGTTTATGTTGATGACCATGATTGTTGTTGCTCGCGGCGTTAAAAACGGCATTGAAAAAGCCGTGAGTCTGTTGATGCCAACATTATTTGTCCTGCTAATTTTTATCGTGTTTTATGCCTCCACGACAGGGTACTTTATGGAGGGGCTGCGGTTTTTATTTACCCCGGGGCCGATTGATGGCAAAGGCATCCTTATTGCGATGGGGCATGCCTTTTTCACCTTAAGCTTGGGTATGGGCGCCATTATGGTTTATGGTTCTTATTTGTCGCAAGAGCACTCAATCGCAAAATCTGCGGTTCTTATTGGCGTAACCGATACCACGGTAGCGTTACTGGCTGGCATGGCGATTTTTCCCATTGTTTTTGCCAATGGTCTGGAGCCTGGTGCGGGTCCTGGGCTAATTTTCCAGACCTTGCCGATTGCTTTTGGTCACATGCAGGGTGGCATCCTTATCGGCGTACTTTTTTTCACCTTGCTGGTTTTTGCAGCCTGGACATCGGCTATTTCACTGATTGAACCTGCGGTCGCTTATCTGGTTGAAAACAGGGGCGTATCTCGCGTTGCAGCAGCGGTATGGATTGGTATTGCTACTTGGACTGTGGGTTTGGGAACAGTCTTTTCTTTCAATATATGGAAGGATAAAACCTTGACGATTCCTTATTTGTTCGAGGATTTAACCTTTTTTGATACGCTGGATTATTTGACAGCCAATATTATGCTGCCGTTAGGGGGGCTGTTTATTGCGATTTTTGCGGCCTGGGTGATGCGTAAACAATCAACCAGAGACG
>CAZMLD010000176.1:0-5236 GCA_964566975.1 uncultured Thiotrichaceae bacterium
TTGGTCATTTATGGGTTGTCATTTAAGGTGTTTTTTATGTAACTCTTTAATGAAGCTTTCACCGTTAAAATTTTCAACCAGAGGGCTATCCACACCGGCCTGTAACTTGTCCCGAAGAACTTGTAACTTTGTTTCATCTTCTTCTAATTTTCGCAAGCCAGCACGCACAACCTCACTTACCGATTGAAAGCGTCCTGCATTGATTTTTTCAAGCACAAACTCATCAAAATGCTCACCTAATGTAACCGATGTATTTCTTGCCATGGCATTACCTTAATAACAGCCTGTATTAAATATTAATATAGCATGATTGGCAGTGTAATGGTAAATCCATATAGGTGCTAGAACGCAAGGATAATCGTGCTGACTTTACTTTTTAGTAACATCGGAAGCGTTATATAATATAAATAGTCAATAAAATCATCCTATTATGCAAACAGTTCAGTTCCCGCCATTCCAACAAGACAAACGAGGACTTCCAAGGCAGTCCTCGTTTGTGCCTGAAAAAAAATGCTTACCTTGATTTATAGTCCACGTCAGTCCATAGTCGTTTTATACTATCCAGAGTTTTTAGTACCACACTTAGTACCACAGAACAAAGTTTTAGTACCATAGGATAAGGAAAAGCTAATGCTGACATGGCAAGAACTACAAAACCACTAACAGATACAGGGATTAGCAACGCAAAGCCGAAAGCAAGAGCGTATGAGCCGGCAGACGGTGACGGGCTAATGCTGCGAGTGGCAACCAGTGGCGCGAAGACATGGCTATTCACGTACTACAAGCCATACAGTAATGAGGTGATGGCATTCGCCACCAATGTGGGAATTATTCAGCACAATCCTTTAAGTAATTGTAACCTGGGTTTTTCTATAAAGTGCTTACGTGGCGACTGGCAAGGTTAGCTTAAAACAGGTGCCAACATTTACTGTGCTGCTGACTTCAATTTGACCACCTATAGCTAGCATAATTTCTCTGGCTTCATACACGCCTATTCCCATACCTTTTTCCCCTTTTGTCGTGCTAAAGGGTTTAAACAGCTGGTTCTTTATAAACTCATCACTCATACCCATACCGGTATCCTGTATCTCTACTTCCAGACCAGCACTGGTCGATTTTTGCACAAGCTGTATGCTGCCATTATCATGCGTCGCATCCTGTGCATTTTGAATAAGATGACCGAGTATCGCAAATAGCTGACTCTTCTCTGCTTTCACAAAGAATGATTTCGATTCACAGTTTAATGATGGAACAGGTTTCGCACCGGAAGCCTGTCGACTTTTTATCAGCTCATGCAGTATAGAAATAATATCCGTTTTACCAGGCTGTGTGGTTGCAACTTTGGCATTTAACACCTCCATCATTTTGTTCATTTTTAGCGCAGAATTACTTATAGTTTTAAACACGTCCTCCATAAACAAGGGGTTATCTTTGTGTTTTTCTGCATTACTGGTAATCAGTGACAGTTGGGCAGCCAGGTTTTTGATGTCATGCAGTACATAAGTAGAAGTCTTATTGAAACGCTCAAACTGTCGTGCTTCGGCAAGTGCATCAGAAGCACGCATCGTTTCCAAAAAAGTGGCAATCTGTCGAGCTACCGTTTTTAACAAGTCTCTGTCTTCCCAGTTAAAACTTTTATTACGAACAATGGCATGTTTAAGTACAACAAAACCAGTCAATGAGCCATGGTAAATAAGCGGAACAATTAACCAAGGCTGTAATACCTTCACCCACTCAGGCAATTCAAGATGACCTAATCGACGATAAACTTCAGGTTTTTCCTGAAATTCGTCAACACTGATAATAAATTCATGTTCCACGATAAATTTAGGTAATGCTGCCTCTGTTGGCTCTCGCACGGGTACTTTCTGCATCTCCCAACTGTCTACGCAAACGAAGAAACCGTTTTCCTGGCGCAGCCAGAGCAAACCACCTGGACTTTCGATAATTTGCGCTATCGATTTTATGGTATTACGGTACAGTTTTTTTTCTTCACTTGAAGCAGCTATCGTTCGAATAAAACGCAACCATTCATCTCGATAATCATACTTATAAGGGTAGAAGTGTTTATTAACAAAAATTGAAAGACGAGCTCGGAGACGACGCGATGTTACAAACAGCGCTAACAGTAATATTGCTGTAAATAAAAAAACAGCCTGTGCAACCAACCCCCAGTTACCGCCAAAATCACGGACATAATAACCACCTATAGCCATAACTAGCAAATAAACACCGCTACTGAGTAAAGCGGTGGAATGGAACACAACTCGACGGGAAATGAATATATCAGGCGACCAAAGCGAGTCTCGTGATATAGAAAGAAGTATTAGGGGAACGGTAAATACATAAACGAAACCCCTAGCCTGCCAGAGAACTGGGTCTATCCGTTGATATAAAAGCGCATCAGCGTACATATAGAAGTCATATATATACATCCCTAACAGACCAAAACACAGGTATCTGATTGCCCATTTTCGCTCAGCACGAGTATTTCGGTATAACTGCTCAACAAAAACGACGCCCAAAACTGCCATAAACAAACTCAACACAGTCAGATATTTTTCATCCTGCTCAAACGAAAAGCCTTCAATGACATAGCCTGAAAGGATAGGTAATATTAAAACAAAAACAGCAATCAAAAACCCCGCTTGAAGTTTTTTTACTGCCGATTTTTTTAAACTTCCGTCATAGGCAGTGCTTAAAAGCTTTATCAATAAAACCAGCCAGATAACGTTCTTGAAATAGTCGAAGGTTAAAGCTTGAACATGATCAATCTCCATTAAAGATTGATAGGCGAGAACTAAAGACCAGATACCACTAATGCTGGCGGCAATCAACAACACCTGTTTTGTTTCACCCCTGTGCCGATCAGATAACAAAACTACCAAGAATAACGCAAACGCAAAGGCACTGACAGAATAACTTATTATTCCTATGTTCATACAGCTAAACCAGTAATAGTTTTGTTCAGGGAAACGTGATTCATTGAGTGGTTAAATGATACAAGGACATCTCTAAAAAGTCAGATTAGTCCTTTTCCTTTTCTAGTTAATATTTGTTAAAGCAGCGGCAGCTAACTCTTTTTCTTTAAATTGTTTATTATCAGCAAGGCTTTTTTTCAGATAAATTTTTGCCTGAATCTTATCACCAGACAGTTTATATGCCATACCTAAATGATAGTTAAATATGCTTACCTCAGGCATTTTATCTACGGCTTGCGTTAAATAGTTAATCGCTTTTACATAGTTACCACGTTTGTAATAAACCCAGCCTATAGTATCTAAGAACACGGGTTGATCACTTTTTTTAAGTTTTTCAACAAGTGCTTTTGCTTCTTTTAAATCATTTTTATTATTGCCATGGTCTGATAACAACGATGCTAGGTTATTAACAATAATTAAATTTTCTGGGTGCGATTGATATAATCCTCGATAAACATCTATCGCTTTATTATAAGTACCTTCCTTTTCGTAGCTAGATGCGAGTCTTAATAATATTTTTACGCTTGACGCAATGTTCTCTGAACCCTCAACTAGAATAGCTTGTACCGCATGAAAATCTTTTTTACTTTGATATATCTGAGAAAGTAGTAGATATGGTTCCTCAATACTAGGCTTAATTGCTATAGCCTCAACAAGTAATACTTCTGCTGCATCTACATCACTCTTTACCATATACACTTTAGCCAGCAATATTTTTAAATCTATATCATCGACAGATGAGTCAAGCTTCATCTTAATTCTGTTTACAACAAGATCAAATTTCTTGTCTTCTACTTGAAAAGCGGTTAACAAAAGTAAGAGTCTTCTGTTGTCACTGGTAGCAAGGTAACCTTCTTCTAACAATGAGACAGCTGATTTTTTATCATTTGTCACACCGTAATAAGGCATTGCCTGTAAATAGCCACCTGGCTTATCAGGAAAATAATCTATCAATGTTTTAGCTATTTCATATGCTTCGTCGTGTTTTTTTCTCTGATTTAATATATCGGACTTTATTAATAAACCATCATAATTTTTGCCTTTTATTGTGTTGTAGTGATCTATAATCTTTTCAGCCAGATTAACATCACGGGCCAAATGGTGTTGCGCCAGTCTTAATAGCACAGCTGTATTGGTTCTGTTTTTTTCATAGGCGCTGGTCAAGGCATTTTTCGCCTGCTCCACATTGCCTTCCAACTGGTAAATATTAGCTAACAAAAAAAACGCCTCAATATTTTCGGGCATTTCTTTGGTAACGATACGCAGTGAAATAATGGCTGTTTCCAGATCACTATTGCTTACAGAAATTTTTGCTCTCAAAAAATTTACATCAGGATCATTGGGCGAAACTGTAATTGCATCATCAATAACCTCAGTAGCCCTATCAACATCGTCCTGGCTTAGGTACAACGCTGCCAGCATGATACGTGCTGAAACACCGCTAGCATCTTCTGAAAAATTATTTATAACCCGCTTTAAAATATTAACGGCTGACTCTTTGTCACCATTAATGATGAATAATTCTGCTAATGATATTTGGAGTTTTCCAAGCCGACTACTGCTTTCAACAAACAGTTCTAGCTCTTTAATAGCAGCATCAGTATTTCTGCTATCTTTGATGAATTTTATCAGCGTTAGAATTCTTTTCTCATCAGTAGCGTCATTTTCAATTGACGAACGGAGTGTTTTTTCTGCTTTAGCTATATCATTAATCTGCTTATAAAAAGCAGCCAAGTTGTTATAACCTGTAGTATTATCTGGATTTCTTTTAACGAAGTCTTTAAATAGCATTTCAGCTCGTTCATAATTTTTGTCTGCGACCAGAGCCAACGCCAGTAATCTGTTTAATTTTTCGTTGTTTTTATTGCTGTGCAATGCGGTGTCGAGCAGCGCTATTGCTTCACTGATCTCATTATTCCGCATTTGCAAAGATGCCAAAAAAGCCACGCTTTCGATATGTGTGGAATTTCGCGCAATAATACCCTTTGCTATCTTAATGGCTTCATCAGTCTTCCTGTTTCTTAGCATGACCGCCGCTTTCAGCAATAATCCCTCAGCATTATCTGGCTCTTTAGCTAATATAAAATCTATTTTTTGTTGTGCTTTATCAGGCTCGTTGGCGAGCAGAAGATAGATTCGACCTAATCTAGCCTGATTTTCCAGTAGTTCAGGGTTGATGCTTTCTACTTTTAGATAATTCTCATAGGCCTTTCCGTATTCATTTAGCTGTTCGTACACTTTTCCAAGATGGAAAT
>CAZMLD010000177.1:0-5227 GCA_964566975.1 uncultured Thiotrichaceae bacterium
AGTTAATAATGATAGGATGACAATGTTACAATCCCTGTATTTAATACCTCTACTCGGTATCGCTATTGACAAAAACAATGAATAAATCAGAACATATAGACGTATTATAGTGAGTGACACTCTGGTCAAAATAAGGGATTTACACTTCAGTCGAGGCAATCGAAAGATTTTTGATGGACTGTCGCTGGATATTCCTCGCCAGGGCATTACTGCCATTATGGGTCCCAGTGGTACTGGAAAAACCACCTTATTAAAATTAATTGGTGGTCAGTTAACACCGGATCAAGGCACGGTTGAAGTTGATGGTCTAAACGTGCATCAGTTATCCACAACGCGGTTATTTGAATTGCGCCAGCGCATGGGCATGTTGTTTCAGAGTGGTGCGCTATTGACCGATATCTCGGTGTTTGAAAATGTGGCTTATCCGTTGCGTGAGCACACGCAATTGAATGAAGCGATGATTCGTCACATGGTACTGCTCAAACTGAACGCAGTGGGTTTGCGTGGTGCTGCCGATCTGATGCCTGCTGAGTTATCGGGTGGCATGGCGAGGCGCGTGGCACTGGCGCGCGCGATAGCCTTAGATCCGATGATGATTATGTACGATGAGCCATTTACTGGGCAGGATCCGATTTCGATGGGGGTATTAGTCTCACTCATTAGTGAATTAAACAAGGCGCTAAATATTTGTAACATTGTGGTGTCACATGATGTGCCTGAAACATTGTCTATCGCACAATATGTGCATATCATTTCTGCTGGAAAGGTCGTTGAAAGCGGCTCACCCGATGCGCTACGCAATAGCCAGTCTGCATGGACGCACCAGTTTGTTCATGGTGATGCTGATGGTCCGGTACGCTTTCATTATCCATCCAGACCTTTATTAGATGATTTTGGTGGACACGATTAATGGCAGCGATTAATGCGGTATTGGTTTGATGTTAGATAAAATACAACGCCTGGGCGCAAGCACGTTACACAGTTTTCAACGACTGGGGCGTGCTACGGTGTTTTTGTTTGACGTACTAATCTGCAGCTTCAGTTTGTTTTCGCGTCCACGCCTGCTGATAAAACAGCTCTATGCTGTGGGCGTGCAAACATTACTGATTGTTATGGTTGCTGGACTGTTTGTCGGTATGGTGATGGCATTGCAGTCCTATCACGCCCTGGTTGATTTTGGTGCAGAAGACTCGGTTGGTGTGATGGTTGTCTTGGTTTTACTACGCGAACTAGGTCCGGTGGTTACTGCTCTATTATTTGCTGGTCGAGCAGGTTCGGCGTTAACCGCTGAAATTGGTTTGATGAAAGCGACAGAGCAACTGTCTGGCATGGAAATGATGGCAGTGAATCCGATGAAGCGTATTATTGCGCCACGCTTTATTGCGGGTTTTATTGCCATGCCACTGTTAGCCATCATCTTTAGCGCCGTGGGTGTGATTGGTGCGTACTTGGTGGCAGTACAAATGCTGGGTCTGGACTCCGGCGCTTTCTGGTCGCAGCCGCAAAATACAGTGGACTTATACCTTGATCTTGTTAACGGCATCATAAAAAGCATTGTGTTTGGTTTTGTTGTCACTTGGATAGCGGTGTACGAAGGGTATGACTGCACACCAACATCAGAAGGTTTAGCACGGGCGACGACGCGAACGGTGGTACACGGTTCGTTGGCAATATTGTTTTTAGATTTTGTGCTAACCGCTGTAATGTTCAGCAAATAAAACTGAGGAAAGCCATGAGGATAACATATGACATCGCGTAAAATTGAGATTATGGTTGGCCTGTTTGTGGTTCTCGCCATCGCTGCATTTTTTATGCTGGCAATGAGCGTAAGCAATATGAGTAGTTACATTGGTGGCGAAAAATACGAATTAACCGCACGATTTGATAATGTAGGTGGTCTAAAAGTGCGTTCACCGGTTGCGGCAGGTGGTGTTAGAGTGGGTCGAGTGATAGCTATTGAGTATGACCGTGAAACATATGAAGCTGTGGTACACATAGCCATTGATAAAAAATACAACACCTTTCCTATTGACACGGCAGCAATCATTCTGACATCGGGATTGCTGGGTGAGCAGTTTATTAGTCTTGAACCTGGCGCAGAAGAAGACTATTTGCAGGCGGGTGATGTCATTCATTTAACCCAGTCAGCATTGGTGCTGGAGCAAATTATTGGTCAATTCTTATTTAGCCAGGCTGATGATTAAGAGTAACGAGCATAATCCTTACCGATATAAGCTCGCCTTTTTTGCCTTAATCGGGTGAGTTTTGAGGCAACAGTGGTAGGCGGGGACTAGACAGTGATGAACAAATGAGGAATATAACTAGCATCATGAAAAATACAAACAAGCTGACTGCAAGTCACGCTTTGCCTTCCCTTCATCCATGGTGGTCGTTGGTCGCATTCTTGATGATTGCCAGTGTTATGATGACCGTCTGGTCACCGATGGCGCAGGCTGAGGCAACAGCAACCACCATTGAATCCCCCGTGGTTTTGCTGGAAAGAACCACCAGTCAGGTCATAAAAATACTGCGGCAGGATCGTGAGCTACTGAGGCAGGAGCCTGAGCGTGTTCATAACATTATTAATCATTACATCCTGCCGAATCTGGATGATGTCACCATGGCAAAACTGGCGATGGGAAAAAACTGGCGAAGAGCGACGAACGAGCAAAAACGGGCTTTTGTTAAAGAGTTTAGACGCTTGCTGATAAGAACATACAGCCGTTCCTTAGTTGAATTTAAAGATCAAGAAATTATATACTTTCCATTAACCGTGCCCGCTGGTGCAAATAGAGTCACCGTCGAAGCACAAGTGCTGCAACCTGGTGGGCCGCCCGTACCGTTGGCTTATCGTATGCGGATTAAAGACAATGCCTGGAAAGTTTATGATATCAAAATAAATGGCATCAGCTTGGTGACCAGTTACCGCGGTACGTTTAGCCAAGAAATACGCAAAAACGGCATTGATGGGCTGATATTATTTCTGCAAGATAAAAACAGTAGCGTGAACGCTAAAGATGGGGTCTAACCTCAATGCCAGTAAGTTAAGGTTTTTTCCGTCATTCCCGCATGGTCCCCGCTTAAAGCGTGCGAATATGACGGAATGACGGGCGTTATTGCTTACACTTACTGGCATTGGGTCTAACCTCGAATGAAGGCAACAGAGCAACGATTAAAAAGGCAATAATAGAGTGCAAGTGAATCAGGCTGAAATTACTCAGCAAAATCAGCAGAAATATTTCATCTCAGGAGTCGTGGACTTTTCAACGACGCCCGATTTGCTGTTGCGTGCGTCCCGTTTTTTTAACGCCGATAAAAAACCAGCGCCAGCAAAGACCATGCTTACTACGGTGAACCTGTCAAAAGTAACCACCTGCAACAGTGCCGCACTGGCATTAATGCTGGAAATGGTTAAACAGGGGCGTAAGCAAAACATGACCTTACACTTTGAAAATTTGCCTGAAACCCTGTTGATTATTGCCAAAGCATACGGTGTTGAAGACCTGATAAGAGGCTTAACAAGCAACAAATAATGAATAAATTACTAATTAATGGTGGCGTTAAACTGCAGGGTGACCTTCGCATTTCAGGCGCTAAAAATGCGGTGCTGCCGATATTGGCGGCCACTTTGTTGGCTGATAGCCCAGCGACAATTGAAAACGTACCGCATTTGCATGATGTCACCACCACTATCGAGCTGCTCGGTTGCATGGGCGTTATGGTATCCATTGACGAGAAGTTGAGCATTGAAGTGGATTGCTCTACCATTGAAAACTACACCGCGCCCTACCATCTGGTGAAAACCATGCGCTCATCAATACTGGTATTAGGGCCGTTGCTGGCGCGTTTTGGTGAGGCCGAAGTTTCTCTGCCTGGCGGTTGTGCCATTGGTTCTCGCCCAGTGGATTTACATATAAAGGGCTTGCAGGCGATGGGCGCTGATATTGATGTCAGTAACGGTTATATTCACGCTAGAGCAAAACGCTTAAAAGGGGTTCGACTGGTGCTGGACGTGGTGACCGTGACTGGCACGGAAAACCTGATGATGGCTGCGGCACTGGCCGAAGGCACCACGATTATTGAGAATGCCGCGCGTGAACCTGAGGTTGTTGACCTCGCCAACTTCATTATTGCCATGGGCGGAAAGATTTCCGGTGCGGGTACTGACACCATTACCATTGAAGGCGTTGAAAAACTTGACGGTACCCGTTATCGAGTATTGCCAGATCGAATTGAAACCGGTACTTATCTGGTTGCTGCGGCCATTACAGGGGGCAGCATCATGGTGAAAGACACAGAACCCCACCTACTTGATGCCGTCATCGAAAAACTACGTGAGGCGGGTGCCAAAATTGAAACTGGAGAAGATTGGATTTCGCTGGACATGGAAGGACGGCGGCCAAAAGCCGTCAGCATTCGTACTGCGCCATACCCTGCTTTCCCTACCGACATGCAGGCACAATTTGTCGCCTTAAATAGCATTGCCGAAGGCACGGCTACGGTGGTTGAAACCGTGTTTGAAAATCGCTTTATGCACGTGCAGGAATTAAAACGCATGGGTGCAGATATTGAAATAGAAGGTAATACCGCCATCATTCGCGGCACCGAAAAACTCACCAGTGCGCCGGTTATGGCAACCGATTTACGAGCCTCTGCCAGCCTCATCATCGCTGGCTTGGTCGCCAGCGGCGAGACCGAAGTGCAACGTATTTATCATATTGATCGTGGCTATGAAAATATTGAAGAAAAATTAGCCCTGTTAGGTGCTAAAATTCGCCGCGTACATAAATAACCTGTACGTATAATCTAGGCGTTTTTCCATTCTCGGACAAGCTCCTAGCCGACTTCATCCAATAAGCGCATAACTCATGATTACCATCGCTCTGTCTAAAGGTCGTATTTATAAAGAGACCTTACCGTTACTCGCCGCTGCTGACATCGAGCCCAGCGATGACCCAGAAAAAAGCCGTAAGCTGATTCTTGATACCAATCATGAGGATGTTAAATTGCTTATCATCCGCGCGACAGATGTACCGACCTATGTGCAGTTTGGTGCAGCTGATCTGGGGGTGGCGGGTAAAGATGTGTTGTTGGAACATGGTGGTGAAGGTCTGTATGAACCACTGGATTTAAAAATTGCCAAATGCAGGCTGATGACAGCTGGGCTGATAAATCCGGTAGCACGAGTTAGTGGTCGCTTGCGAGTGGCCACCAAATTTACCAATGT
>CAZMLD010000178.1:0-5221 GCA_964566975.1 uncultured Thiotrichaceae bacterium
TCTGGTGTAAGCCGTTAAGCGGCGACTGAAGTTATAAAAGTCACGATCCTGGCTAAACGATGTTGCATAAATGTCTGTCGCTACAGCATCACCTTCACCACGTGTGATTTCAGAATCACGAGCAGCGGCTGAAAGTAAAATACTGCGTTGGCGGTCGGCATCGGCCATGATACGTTCAGAAGCTTCATGACCCCTGGAACGAAAATCACGCGCTTCACGTTCACGCTCTGCACGCATACGTTGGAACACGGAAACACTGACGCGCTCAGGGTAGTCAACTTTCTTCACCCGTACATCCACCACTTCTATACCCAGCAGCGTTGCTCTTTCTGCTGCCTGAACGGTAACCACACCCATAATCTGTTCACGGTCACCAGAAATCACTTCCTGAATGGTGCGTTTACCAAACTCATTACGCAGGCTGTTATTGATGTTTTCATATAACAGACGACCCGCAATCAGTTCATCACCACGAGTGGTTGTATAGTAAAGACGAAGATCAGCAATACGCCATTTTACAAAAGAGTCAACGATAAGGTCTTTCTTTTCGTGCGTAAGAAAACGCTCAGGTCGTTGGTCAATGGTCAAAATGCGGTCATCGAATTTTTTAACATTCTGAATAAAGGGAATTTTAAAGTGCAGACCCGGTTCAAAGTCGTATTTAATAATCTCACCAAACTGAAGCTTTAGTGCTTTCTGACGTTCATCAACAGTGAAAACAGATGCCCATATCAGTATTGCCAATAAAGGTACTATAAATTTTAAGCTGTTCATTAGCATTATCGTATTCCTCTTTCGCGTAAGCTGTCCATTCTCATTCGTTGAACATTTTGATCTAAGCCACGTTGCTGAATTTCTCTTAGCAGATTAGATGTGCTTTGCTGGTCGTTATCTACATTTTCAGATTGGCGACCCATTAGTTTATCCAAAGGTAACAACAGCAGGTTATTACCACCGTCTATGTCAACCATAATTTTTGTGCTGTTAATTAGTACCGACTCTTTCATTTCCAGGAACAGGCGATCACGAGTAATCTCTGGCGCTCTTCTGTATTCTGCTAGCAACTGATTAAAGCGTTCCGCCTCACCTTCGGCTCTGGCAATAACGGCACTTTTATAGGCCTCGGCTTCTTCACGTATACGCGCTGCCGCGCCACGTGCTCTTGGAATAACCTCATTACGGTAGGCTTCTGCTTCGTTTTTAAAGCGAACTTCGTCTTCTCGTGCGCGGGTCACGTCATCGAAAGCATCTTTTACCGCTTCCGGTGGTTTTGCATCCTGAATGTTCACTCTAAAGATGGTGATACCAGCCTGATAACTGTTCATTGTACTCTGGATAATTTCTCTTACTTCTATCGCAATCTCAGCACGACCTTCAGTAATAACATGATCCATGTTACTGCGACCAATGCTTTGACGTAATGCACTTTCTATTACCTGAGATAAAGAAATATCCGGATTTCGCACATTAAACAAAAAGTCTTCTGCATTTTCAATTTGAAACTGCACTGAACCCAGAATGTCTACAATGTTTTCATCTTCGGTTAACATGGTTGAGTTAATCGGCATGGTATGAACGCGGGAAACGTCTACTTTTTCAACACGTTCAAAAGGCGTGGGGAAATGCCAATGCAGACCTGTTTGTACGGTATCGACATGTGCGCCAAAGCGGAATACTACGCCACGCTCGGCTTCTTCAACTTTGTAAAAGCCGGTAGCCATCCAGAAAAGAACCAAGACCAATGCCACAATACCAATGCCCATCATACCACCAGCGCCGCCTTTGCCAGAGCCTGACTTGCCACCTTTACCGCCAAAGATACTGCCAAACTTATCTTGCAGCTTTTTAAAGACTTCATCAAGATCAGGCGGCGCTTGATTACCACGATTGCCCTTGTTGCCATTATTTCCCCAAGGGTCTTTGCCGCCATTGCCGCCACTGCCGCCAGGTTCATTCCAGGCCATGTCGTACTTGTCGTCTTGCTTTCGCATATTAAGTTTCCATAATCGCTTTAGGTTGTAATATATCGTTGTAATATATCGTTGTAATATATTCTGGGCGCACTTAAGACTCCCGAAAGGTGGATATTCTACCTGAATATTTCTGTAAAAAAAGTTTTTTTTACTGCCTTTTTTTGCTGTACGAATGCGGGCTTTGATGGCGCATTATCCTAAAAAAATCAGTTGAATCGTAGCGAGGATGACTAAGGCGCTGAAGATTAATGACTTTACAGATTATATTGGAGGAAAGCGTATCACCCATACGGTGAGTTCAATATATTCTGTAAAGTCGTTAGTATTCGGTGCATTAGGAATCCGCAGTAGGTTCAACTGATTTTTTTAGGATTATGCACACCTGCTCAACAAACAAAACACCATCGCTTATGTTGAATTAATTCGGCGATAATAATGACGCTAACGAGATTTTCTCACGTGAATCAAACTGGTTTAAGTCGCGACGAGATATACTAACTTGCAATATAAAATGCCCGTGCTCATCAATGACTTCTTTGCGGATGGCACCAATCTCGAACAACCTCGCTCTGATACGCGCCTGTGCGGGTGATAATGATAATTGTCCTTCAACCATTTGCTCTCGAAACAGGTCGATTAATGTCTGTTTGAGCAGGTTTATTCCTTCGCCCGACTCCACCGAGAGCCAGATGCGTTTTACTTTGCCATCATCATCCACGTCTACCCGAGGCTTTACCCCAGTTAAGTCGATTTTATTCATTATGTGTATACAGTGGATGTTAGCCGCTTCTATTTGAGCCAGTACATTCTCTACTTCCGCAATATTGGCATCACGATTTTCATCGGCAGAGTCAATAATGTGCAATAACAACTGCGCCTGCGCGGTTTCCTGCAATGTTGAGCGAAAGGCATTGACCAAATCATGGGGTAAATGGCGGATAAAGCCAACGGTGTCGGCTAGTATAACGGCGACATCTTGGCTTAAATTAACTCGCCGCAAGGTGGGGTCTAGCGTGGCAAATAGCTGATCGCGTACATAAACATTGTCATCGGATAACAGGTTAAACAGGCTGGACTTCCCGGCATTGGTATAACCCACCAGCGATACCGTGGCGATCTCTGCTTTTTGCCTAGACTGCCGTCCTTGCTCACGCTGCTTTCTGACTTTTTCCAGGCGTTTGTTAATCTGCCTAATACGCAGCCCAAGCAATCGACGGTCGGTTTCCAGCTGAGTTTCTCCTGGCCCGCGCAGCCCAATGCCGCCTTTTTGACGCTCCAGATGTGTCCAGCCACGCACCAGCCGAGTTGACAGGTGTCTTAACTGCGCTAATTCAACCTGTAACTTACCTTCAAATGAACGTGCGCGCTGGGCAAAAATGTCCAGTATTAAACCGGTGCGATCAAGCACGCGGCATTCTATCAATTTCTCCAAGTTTCGCTCCTGCGAAGCCGCCAGCGCATGATTAAACAGCACCACGTCAGCCTCGTGCTGCTTCACTAACTCAGCAATTTCAGCCGCTTTACCACTACCGATAAAGTAACGCGGGTCGGCGCGTTGCCGACTGGAGGTGGCGATGGTCATTATTTGTGCGCCTGACGACAAGACCAGTTCTTTAAATTCAGATAAATGCTCACGATGGGCTTCATCGTGTATATCCATGTGCACTAAAATTGCGCGGTTTCCGCCTGCGGCGCGTTCGATGTCTAGCATTGATTACTGTTCATAGGGTTGTATCGACCTCAAAAAAAGGGGTTATTCGAGTTACAGACGGCTGGGTGTCGAGAGCGAACCTGCAATAATGTTCTAGCCCGAATGGATTCCCACTAAGCGTGTCCTCGCACGCTCCCTGCTTAAACCTTGCAGGGACAAGCTTGCGCGGGAATGACGGCAAACGCCACGAGTTATTAAGGCGCCTGATTAAGAAACTACAATAAACCGAACAAAATAATGCCAACAAAAAAAGGTCGCCATTGGCGACCTTTTTTATCGTCTGTACAATTATACTCAATTATTACCCGCACCGTCGTCCACGCTGCTACTGTTCGCCTCAGCGTCTTCTTCCACGTTCCATTTCACCTGTCTTGATGGCACTACCGTAGAGATGGCGTGTTTATAAACCATCTGCGTCACGGTGTTTTTTAGCAATAGCGCAAACTGGTCGAATGACTCGATCTGCCCCTGTAACTTAATGCCGTTGACCAGAAAAATAGAAACCGGTATTCGCTCTCGCCTCAGCGCATTAAGATAAGGGTCTTGTAAGTGATGCCCTTTTGACATAATTTAATCCTCAATATTATTGTTATTGTTATTGTTGTGTGCTTACTGAGGCTATAGACCGACACACTGGAAAATCGTTCCGCATTTGAGACAACCATCAGAGCTAAAAAGTAAATTCAACCACAAAAAACTGCTTTCGTACAAGAATAGTTAAATTTTTAGATTTTTCAAGATTTTTTGCGAATTTAGCACCGCTGGATCAATAAAGTTGCATTCTTCTTCTTTTCGTAGCCAGGTCATCTGACGTTTTGCCAGTTGCGCGGTGGCAATAATCGCTTTTTCTCGCATTTCGTCATAACCATATTCACCAGCAAGATACGACCAGACCTGGCGATAACCAACGGCGCGAATTGACGGCATGTTTGCATGCAGGTCACCGCGCTTGAACAAAACGTCGACCTCTTCAATAAAACCCTGTTGTAGCATTAGTTCAAAACGCTGCGTGATACGCTTTCGTAGTGCTACGCGATCTGCTGGCATCAGCGCTATTTTGATTCGCCGATAGGGAAAATGTGGCTGTTGTGGGTTTTTTTTCTGCTCTTGCCAGAACGCTGTTAAGGTTTTGCCAGTCGCATCATAAATTTCCAGCGCTCGTTTTATCCTTTGTGGGTCATTCGGGTGAATACGCTGTGCCGACACTGGGTCAACGCTTTTCAGCCTTGTATGCATCGCTAAAATACCCTGGCTTTTCGCCTCTGCCTCTATCGCCTGCTTTATTTCAGCATTAATTTCAGGCATCTTCGCCATGCCTTTTTGCAAGGCATTAAAATACAGCATGGTGCCACCAACCAGTATCGGCGTGCGTTGCTTTGCCACACTTTGGTGCATGATTTGCAGTGCGTTCTCACGAAACTGCCCGGCCGAATAAACCTCTGCTGGGTCAATAATGTTTATCAGGGGATGCGGTGCGTTATGCAGGGTTGATTTATCCGGTTTCGCTGTGCCGATGTCCATGCCACGATAAACGAGG
>CAZMLD010000179.1:0-5180 GCA_964566975.1 uncultured Thiotrichaceae bacterium
TATTAACAAATATGGGTTTGTAGATAGTGGTTCGTGGTTTTTTATTGCGGTTATTCCCTGCATCTGACTCGTTCAGGGCTAGGAGCTTCTATTCTCGGACAAGCTCCTAGCCTGTCAGTATCACGCTTTCCACATTTTCAGTATCATCCGTCACTTCACCAATGATGATGCTCACGGGATAGGCTAATTTTTTCAATTCAGTTAAGCACGCTTCGGCCTTGTTCGCTGGTACAGCTGCCAGCAGTCCGCCGGAAGTCTGCGGGTCGAACAGCAGAGGAAAATGTTTGTGCTGCGTTAATTCACTAGGGTCTTTTATTGCTCGTCGCAGTCTTACATTCTGTTCCTGTAATGAGCTAAAAATACCGCTTTCTATCATTTCCAGTGCGCCTTCCATAACAGGTAAGCTGTTTAAGTTTAGTGTGACACTTTTCCCGGAAGAACGTGTCATTTCAACCAAGTGACCGAGCAGACCAAAGCCGGTGACATCGGTACAGGCCGTTGCGCCATGGCGATGCAGACAAAAACCCGCAGCCTGATTGGATAACAGCATGCTTTTTATCGCGGTATCAATCCAGCGACCTCTGGCTTTGAGTCGCATGTCTGCGGCAAACAGGGTGCCGGTGCCTAATGCTTTGGTCAGAATTAAAACATCACCGGTCTGCATGCCGGACTTTCTCATCACCTGATCACGACTGGCCAGCCCAGTAACCGATAAACCAAATGACAGTTCAGCACCTTCGCTGGAGTGGCCACCAACCAGCGCGGTATTGCTGGCATTTAATATTTGCAGTGCGCCAGACATGGTCTGAAATAACTGATCTTCAATTTGGTTTTCAATGCCGTAGGGAATAGTGGCTATCGCCATGGCGGTTTGCGTTTCTGCGCCCATGGCAAAAATATCACTGAGCGCATGGTTGGCAGCGATTTGTCCGAAAATATAGGGGTCATCAATAAAACTGCGGAAGTAATCCACGCTTTGCACCACCAGTTTACCCGCAGGAATGTCGGTAACCGCAGCATCATCCGGGTCAGCCAAACCAATGATGACATCATCGCGGCTAATGGGTTGCAGGCGATTAACCACGCGCGATAAAACGGTGCTGCCTACTTTTGCACCACAGCCACCACAGCGCATAGCGATGGCAGATATATCATGCAAGGTTTGTTGGTCTGCCATTGCTTTATTGAATTTTGGTATTTCCTGCTGTTCCATCTCTGGCAGTTTATTAAAGTTGTCCATAAAACGACGGTCAATCCAGTCTTTAATTTTCCACAACCAGGCACCTTCTAGCGACCAGTTACCACGTGAAGCGATGGCGTATTTATCGCCAGTGCTGATTAGTCCGAGAAAATTTTTCTGTGGAACAAATGATTTCAGTGGTTTGTTTTGTACTGCGCGTGCCAGGTTTCTTGCTAGTGGTGGCCCCTGTCTTACCGCAAAGACGCCAGATTTTGGGCGCGGGTGATTTAGTACAGCAGCAATATCACCCGCAGCAAAAACATTTTTATGTGAGCTTGATTGTAGAGAGTCATTGACCGTGATGAAACCATCTGCATCAACATCAAGACCGGTTTTTTTCAACCATGCGGGTGCGGAAGCATTGGTTACCCATAACACCGCATCTGCGGGGTAGTGTTCACCCGTGTTATTTATCAACTGATTTTTCTGCACTTCGGTGATGCGGTCGTTGCTGTGTATTTTTATGTTTCGCTGCTTAAGGATACGTTTGAAACGTTGTTGAACCTGTTTGTTATGCGTTGGAAGAATGTTGTCGCTGTCGCAATATAGGTCGATGTTTAAAAAGTCATGAGACTGTTGTTGTTTTTTTAATAACTGAAACAGACGGTATTGGGTCGCTAGTGCCATCTCAACACCACCGGCGCCGCCACCGACGATAGCAAGGTGAAACTTGTTTTTTGTGTGTACTATTTTGTCTGTAAGCGTATCCCACTGCGTTAAAAAGCGGTCAATGGGTTTAACCGGCATGGCAAAATTTTTGGCACCGGGAATATGCAAAGTACCGGGTTTTGAGCCGATATTGATGGAGATAAAATCAAAATGGATGGGTGGGCGGCCGGTGCAAATGATATGGCTGCTTGAAAAATCAATGTCGTTTACTTCCGCATGATAAATACGTGCTTTAGCAAATTGCGCCAATGGACGTAAATCAATGTGTGCTTCATCATACTGGTAATGTCCGGCAATATAACCAGGCAGCATGCCGGAGTAAGGCGTGTGTAAATCACGGGTGACCAGAGTGAGTCGCAAACCTGGTACCGGATGCATGGCAAAATACTTCAGTACCGAAAGATGACTGTGGCCACCACCGATGAGAATAAGATCTTTGAGTACCGGTATTGTATTGAGGGCATTCATAATTCTATGTCACGGTTAATTTGAGAGCGTTCAAAATCTGTGTCAGGTTAATTCAGATATTCAGCGCGCTATCTAGGAGGCTGTTGGATTTAGTTGATCATGGCTTTTTCGCAGTAGATTCATACTAAGTCCGACAGGCTCCTAGGAGACCTTAAAAAAATGGCTTGTGTGATAATGCCAGACTCCAGTTTTTCTCGGGCATGGTCTGCCTTTCACTGGCATTCAATATGCCAGCATAGAGCGATTTTAACAAGCTATTTTCATTCCATTTCTTTAGCTCGGGGAGAGTTGCGTTTGATTTTTCCTGTCTGTTGAGCCTTGTGCTCAGGGTGGTGTTAGCGTACAGGAGGGCGTTGAGTTAGTCGCTTAGAGCAGGGCTGTCCAGTACTTGCCGTAACCGCCTCGCCAGCTCACTGGGACTATATGGTTTACGTAACAGGTTAGCACTAAAGCGATTCTTCCCATTGTCGGCAATGGTTTTATCGGTATAACCAGAAGTCAGTAACACCCTGAGAGCAGGGTGTGCTTTGTGCGCCTGTTCAGCGAGGTCTATACCGCTGATACCAGGCATAACCACATCGCTAAATAATAAATCCACTCCTGCTTTACCCACAGTTTGTTTGTCGTGTAGTATTTGTAGTGCCTGTTCGCCATTCTTTGCACACAAGACATGATAGCCCAAAGACTGCAGCGACTCCTGTACTAGCTCCAGTAGTAGGGCTTCATCATCAACCACCAATATGGTTTCATTGCCTGATGCCAGATTTTCACCTTGCTCGGTATTTGTTGTGGTAGGTGCTTCTTTTATCGTTATTTCAGGGATATGTCGTGGTAAATAAAGTCGGAAGGTGGTGCCAGTACCAGGCTCCGACTGGACTGTTATGCTGCCATTGGATCGTTTAGCAAATGCAAAAACCATTGCCAGTCCAAGACCGGTACCTTTACCCTGTTCTTTGGTGGTATAGAACGGTTCGAAAATATGCTCCTGCTGCTCTGCTGTCATACCTTCGCCGTTATCGTGTACTGCCAGTTCTATATAATCACCTGGAGGTAGTTCAGCGCTATGCTCAAAATGTTTGCTAGTCAGTGTTATATTATTGCTTTCAATGACTATTTTTCCGTTCCCCGACATCGCATCACGGGCATTGATGAGCAAATTGAGCAGGCTATCGCCAAGATTACTGGGGTTGATTTGAGCCAGCCATAAATCATCAGTCAGCCTATGCTCGACTTCTATTTGTGGCGTGAGTGAATGCACAAGTAAATTATGCATGTTTGTGACTATATGATTGATATCAATGACTTTTACGCTGCTTGCTTTAATACGTGAAAAATCAAGTAGTTGTCTGGTTAGGTCAATAGCGCGTTGCGTGGAATCTTTAATTGCATTAATGCGTCTTTTCGTTTTTTCGTTGTTGACCGGTTGTTGCTCCAGTTGTTGCCCTAGCAGGTTGGCATTGCCTAAAATTATGCCAAGAATATTATTAAAGTCATGTGAAATACCGCCTGTTAGTTGTCCGATGGCATCCATTTTTTGTGCGCGCCTAAGTTGTTTTTCAGCCTTGATTCGTTCGCTGATGTCTTGCGCGATTAGGTACAGGTAACCTTTGCTACCAATTTTTACCGTGTTGGAATAAACCTCGACATCACGAACTTCGCCAGAAGCCAGGTTGTGGCGACATTCAAAACGCATGCTTTTATTATTTTCTGGGGTGAGTGCCCGTCGTTTAATTTCCTTTTCAAATAAGGCATTGATGCGCGAAAAAGGCATGGAGGTTAAGGTGGCGAGATCATAACCATAAAATCTTGCTGCGGCTTCGTTGGCCTCAACAATGCGGCCATCTTCCGTGTCAATTAATAATTTAACGGCCTGACTGCTTTCAAATATCTGGCGATAACGTTGTTCAGATTCTACCAGCTTCTGTTCAGTGTGCTTGCGTATGCTGATGTCGGAGTGGGTGCCGACAAAACGCAAAGGCTTGCCCTCGTCATCGCGTTCTACGACCTTGCCTCTACCTCTTATCCACATGTAGCTACTGTCTTTTCTTTTGAATCGGAACTCGACATCAAAAATATCGGGCTCACCCTGCAAGTACGACTCAATCTCTTTTAACAAGGGTTTTATGTGGTCAGGGTGTACCCGTTGCTGGAACTGATCGAATTCACCGGCAAATTCAAACGGTTGATAACCGGCCATGGTGTAATAACGCTCATCAAAGTAAACGTTATTATTCTTTAGATGCCAGTCCCATATACCATCATTGGCCACTGACATTGCCATATTAAGGCGTTCTTCAGTATTTTGGAGTGTTTTGTTTAGGTTTTCTTGTTGCGTGTTCTCTTTCTTCATAGCAATATTGTATACGGGCTCATCGCGTTTATTTATAAACGATACGATTGTGGGATTCGTCCAGTAGAAAAGGTTCTCTATAGTCCGGTTACAGGTATCACTTTGCCACACATGTTCTGCTGCCGCCATAATAGCAGACATAAATGTCTTTGTTGAAAAAATATAACAACTAGGAGCTTGTCGGATTTAGTTGATCGTAGCGAGAGAAAGCCATTTTTAGGGCAGTTTTTCGATTATTTGAGGAGAGCAGTGGTGCATGGATGCACCGTTATGCCCATGGATGGACGTACTGAAAACTGCTCCTAGCATTTTCCGCACTTCCACCATCCATGGCGGTCGTATTTCGCAACGAACCAGGAAGGCGGTGCGATTTACGAACCAAAGGACGGAATAGTTGTGCTATTTAACGATTTCAATAAGCTCAGATTATGACCTTTATGGGATTTGCAGTAG
>CAZMLD010000180.1:0-5173 GCA_964566975.1 uncultured Thiotrichaceae bacterium
ACATTTCTGACTTTCCACTCGCTCATTATGGCTGCGTTGTTCGTCGGTTAAATAGCTCACTATTCGTCCTCCTCACGCCTTGCCCTAATGGCGATTGAAAACCCATAAATGTAAATTAATTTTTACGGCTACCCTAAGCGCGGAATTTTATGAAAAAATAGGCTATATTTAGGTGATAAAAATAAATACTATGTTGCGATAATCCTAAAAAAATCAGTTGAATCGTAGCGAGAGTGGTCAAGGTGCTGAATATACAAGACTTTTTCGGTTATTTTGAACGAAAGCGTATCACCCATACGGTGAGTTCAAAATGATCGAAAAAGTCTTGTATATTCAGTATATTGGACGCTCGCAGTAGGTTCAACTGATTTTTTTAGGATAATAACGCTAACACCTCGGGAATATTCATGACAGCAAATCTCAAACTTAAAGGCCTGCCGCAAAAGCTGGTCGCAGGTGGTCTGCTAGATGAAGAACATGCACAGAACGCTTTAAAACGCGCCGTTAAAGAAAATATTTCATTCACCAAATACTTGGTTGACAATAAAATTGTGCCTGCCAACCAAATCGCCATGGAGGCTTCAAGAGAATTTGGCTTACCGGTGTTTGACCTCGATGCGCTCGACGTTGAAGCTATCCCACGCGACATAGTCGACCAGAAACTGATAAAAACACACCATGCCCTGCCTTTATTTAAGCGCGGCCATCGTTTATATGTCGGCATTGCAGACCCGACAAATCTTGCTGCGATTGACGATATAAAATTTCAGACCGGTATTAATACCGAAGCCATCCTGGTAGAAGAAAACAAACTGTCCAGGCTGTTAGAAAAACTGCTGGAAGATCAGGAAGCCGCCATTAATGAAATGATGGCGGGTGACTTGGAAGGGCTGGATGACCTTGACTTCACCGACCCCGATGCCGAGCAAGAGGAAGAAAAAGGCTCTGAGATTGATGATACGCCAGTGGTTCGTTTCGTTAATAAAATCTTACTCGATGCCATCAAAAAAGGCGCATCGGATATTCATTTTGAACCTTATGAAAAAAGTTATCGGGTACGGCTGCGTATTGATGGTGTACTACGTGAAGTCGCCAAACCGCCGGTTATCATGAGCGCTAAATTATCTGCCCGCATCAAAGTCATGTCTCGTCTGGACACCGCTGAAAAGAGAGTGCCCCAAGACGGACGGATTAAATTAAAAATATCCAAAAATAAAGCCATCGACTTTCGTGTCAATACTTGCCCCACGCTGTTTGGTGAAAAAATCGTGTTACGTATTCTTGACCCTTCCAGCGCCTCGCTGGGTATTGATGCCTTGGGTTACGAGCCGGAACAAAAAGAACTGTACCTCAACGCCCTCGCCAACCCATACGGCATGATTTTAGTGACTGGCCCTACCGGCAGTGGTAAAACCGTGTCCCTGTATACTGGGCTGAATATTTTAAACACCGTTGATACCAACATTTCAACAGCCGAGGATCCAGTAGAGATTAACCTCGAAGGCATCAATCAGGTGAACGTCAATGACAAAATTGGCTTAACGTTTGAAACCGCATTGCGTGCTTTTTTACGCCAGGACCCCGACATCATCATGGTGGGGGAGATTCGCGATTTACAGACCGCTGAAATTGCCATTAAAGCCGCCCAAACTGGCCACATGGTGATGTCCACCCTGCATACCAACGATGCACCACTAACCCTCGCCAGACTGGTTAACATGGGCGTACCGCCTTTTAATATTGCCACAGCGGTGTCATTAATTATTGCCCAGCGCTTGGCGCGCCGCTTATGTAAACACTGCAAAGAAAAAGTAGATATTCCACGCCTGGCGCTGGAAGAAGAAGGCTTCACCGCTAAACAAATAGCTGCCAAACCCGATTTATTTAAGGCGGTCGGCTGCGACATGTGCAGTGACGGCTACAAAGGGCGCATAGGCATCTATCAGGTGATGCCAGTTTCCAATGAAATTGGTCGTATCATCATGAATAACGGAACCGCAATAGATGTAGCAGACCAGGCAAAAAAAGATGGCGTGGCTAATTTAAGACAGTCAGCCATTAAAAAAGTGGTCGCAGGACTAACCAGTCTTGAAGAAATTAATCGCGTAACGAAAGACTAAGAACACTCAGGACATATACATGGCTATGGCTAAAGTAAAGACAAAAGCAAGGGTAAAAATAAAGAGTTCAACCTACTCTTGGGTCTGCCTCAATAAAAAAGGGCAAACCATTCGAGGCGAAATGACGGCTGCCAGTGCAGATGTAGTGAAAGCCGAATTGCGAAAACAGGGCTTAATCCCTAAAAAAGGCAAAATCAAGAAAAAAGGCGGCGGCTTATTTAGCCCCCGAACCCAGGCAATAACCACAAAAGACATTGCCGTGTTCAGTCGCCAGCTTGCCACCATGATGAAAGCTGGAGTGCCCATGGTGCAGGCCTTTGAGATCGTCGGTCAGGGCCATGCTAACCCCAGCATGGCAAAGTTGATTTTTCAGATTAAACTCGACATTGAAGCGGGTGGTACATTAGCCAGTGCCTTGGCGCAGCACCCAGCGCATTTTGATGATTTATTTGTTAGCCTAATCGACGCTGGTGAACAGTCTGGCGCATTGGAAACCCTGCTGGAAAAAGTCGCCACCTATAAAGAAAAGTCCGAAGCATTAAAAAATAAAATTAAAAAGGCGATGACCTACCCGATTTCTGTGCTGATTGTTGCTGTCGTGGTATCAGCAATCTTATTAATTTTTGTTGTTCCCACCTTTGCTGAAATGTTTGAAGGCTTTGGCGCTGAACTACCCGCATTTACTTTGTTTGTGGTCGGCTTATCGGATGTTTTAGTAGAAAACATCTGGACATTTATTATCGTCATTGCCGCTGCAATCTTCGGCTTTAAACAGGCGAAAATCAGATCGAAAAGATTTAGAGAAGCACTGGATACTTTAGCACTTAAATTACCAGCAGTTGGTACATTAACCACCAATGCTGCCATTGCCCGCTTTTCCAGAACCCTTGCCACCATGTTCGCTGCTGGCGTTCCGCTAGTTGAAGCCATGGTTTCCGTTGCCGGTGCTGCGGGTAACAGCGTTTATAAAAAAGCCATCTTACAGGTGAGAGACGATATTTCATCAGGCGTAACATTACAGGCCAGTCTCGCGCAGGACAAAACCCTGTTTCCTAACATGCTGGTACAAATGGTGGGCATTGGTGAAGAATCGGGTGCGCTTGATGAAATGCTGGACAAGGTTGCTGAATATTATGAACAAGCGGTTGATGATGCGGTAGATAATCTGACCGCAATGCTGGAACCGCTGATCATGTCATTTCTGGCGGTGGTTATCGGTGGCCTGGTTATCGCCATGTATTTACCTATATTCAAAATGGGTGAAGTGGTTTAACCGCAGAGCAGGACAATCGCATGCTTGAAAATATCACTCTTATTTTTCAATCTACGCCGTGGCTGTTTTATGGCACGGTGTTATTTTTTGGACTCAGCGTAGGCAGTTTTCTAAACGTTGTTGCCTACCGTTTACCGCTGATGATGGAGCGTGACTGGAAGCTTGAATGCCATGAATTTCTGCAACTGGAGCCGCCTGAGATGGAGCCAGCACTGTTATCCACCAGTCTGGCAAGCCCTGCCTCAGCATGTCCAAGCTGTGGTCACAAAATACGTTTCTGGGAAAACATCCCAGTTATTAGTTACTTGCTACTGCGGGCAAAGTGTTCATCCTGCCAGGAAAAAATATCAATACAATACCCGGCGGTAGAGTTAGTTACTGCCCTTATGTCGCTGGTTGTGGCTTATCAGTTTGGCGTGAGCATGCAGACAGTGGCGGCGTTAGGTTTTACCTGGGCTTTAATTGCACTCACTTTAATTGACCTTAACAAGCAGTTACTGCCAGACAGCATCACGCTGCCCTTTTTATGGGCGGGCATCTTTTTTAGTTTCTTTGTTTTGTTCACTGATTTGCGCTCCAGTATTATTGGCGCGATAGCTGGCTATCTGATTCTTTGGTCGGTTTATCACCTGTTTAAACTATTAACCAAAAAAGAAGGCATGGGTTTTGGTGACTTTAAACTGCTAGCGGCTTTGGGCGCATGGGTAGGTTTTAGTTATCTACCTCAAATTATACTGATATCGTCTATTGTCGGCGCGATTGTCGGCATTATAATGTTACTTACTGGCCTAACCAAACGACAACAACCCATTCCTTTTGGCCCTTATTTGGCAGCAGCTGGATGGATCGCACTATTATGGGGCGAAAGCATTAATCAAACCTATCTGTCATTTTTGTAGCTACAGACTTTATCGTTTCAGGCAATACGTTTTTGAACAACGCATACACTGTAGCATTTTGATAAATCATAGAAAACTCAATATAAGATAACAGAATGCTCAATTTTCCCCACTCAGCACCATGCTAAAAATTGGACTAACTGGGGGTATTGGCAGCGGTAAAACGACGGTTTCTGACCAGTTTAAAAAAATGGGTGTGCCGATTATTGATACCGACATTATCGCCCACGATCTGCTTAACCATCAGCCTGCCATGCTGGAAAAAATCATAGAAATTTTTAGTGACAAGGTGCTTAACGCTAAAGGCGCGATCGACAGAAAAAAACTGGCGCAAAGTGTTTTCAGTAACAAACAGCAAAAGCAGCAACTGGAAAAACTCTTACACCCGGCTATACGCAAAGCGGTCGACGAAAAAATACAGGTGTTCAAACAACAAAAAAGCCCACCCGATTACCTTCTCCTTGTTGTACCTTTGTTACTGGAAACCAAGTTACTGGAAACAAACTTTACCGACCTAACTGACCGCATACTGGTGGTGATCGCCGACCAGCAGTTAAGAGTCGAACGCATTAAACAACGCGACCAGCGAAATGTCAGTCAAATTAACGCCATTATTAACAGCCAGGTAAACGATGACAGACGGCTCAGCGCTGCTGATGATGTTATTGAGAATAACCAGGATCTTGCCCACCTGACATCACAAGTCAAACAGCTAGATAGCAAATACCGGCAGTTATTCTGAGTATATCGATTGAACGATTATAGATAAAATGCTGTCACACTATGCGACTAAAAAGTGTACAATCCGAATAACGATTTAGCTCATCCTAGGAGCTTGCCCGAGAATGGAAACCGTAGCGAAAAATCGAGATTTTTAGTCC
>CAZMLD010000181.1:0-5153 GCA_964566975.1 uncultured Thiotrichaceae bacterium
CATACAAAATTTTACCGTTGAAATAGCCCTTAATACAATTTAGGCCTCGGTTTACTGGTGAATCAGGATCACCTTTGGTGGCGACGATTCTGTCGTCTTTGGTGGCAATCATAATGCCGCAGCCAACACCACAGAAACGACAAACACTTTTGTCCCATTGCCAGCCAGCTTCAGCTTCTTTGGTGGCTGCCATTGCTGCCGAACTAATTGATATACCAGCAGTAGCAGCAGCGGATGCAGCAACACTTGTTTTTAGGAATTCACGACGCGTTTGTGACAATTTGTGTTCCATTGTTGAATCTCCAGTGGGTAAGTGAGTAGTAAGTGAGTAACAGGTTAGCCGGAAATACTATCCGGCAGAATTTAGTGATTACACAACTTATTATTTTAAAAGTGAGTTAGCTGTATCCATTGCCAGACGAATACAACTCATTCATCTTAATTATTCAGACAGGCAGGTACTGCCGAGGGATGCAGCCCAGTATATTCATCCAGATCGTCAGGAATCATTTCTGGGGCAATACTTTCATCCTCAGCAAGATAGTGATAAACCATCTCGGCGAGCACAATCCCAGGCAATTTCTTGATTTTCTTCAGACCATCAACTTCGCCGCGTATCGACTCAGCTTCCTGTACAATAATAAGTCTGTTTTTGACACGGTCAATATGATGCACTTCGACATCGGACAGAGTCTTGAGGTTTTCAATGAGGGCATCAATTTGTGATGCAGTGGATATGACAAGAATACCGGAGAGGTTCATACTAAGCCCCTCTCGAAAAAAAATGGACGAACGACTACACAATTTCTAATGATTATTTTCATACATCAACCCTTAAAGTAGTTACTTTTTATTTTTGTTTAGATTGACTCTACGCCGAAAACATCAAGAAAAATTGACATAAATCAAAGAAATGTTTTTTATAAAAAAATATTTTTTCTCCATTCCAGAGATTTAGTGTCAATCTACTTAACACTTAAGTTGCTGGCTATTCACTAACAGGTCAAACATTTTTATATTTAATTGAGTCAGATATTGCCGCATTATGAAGAATGACATACAGTGCGACCAGAGGTGATTGTAATTGTTGTTAACACTATGTAACATACTGTTTTTAATCGCTCTTTATTTGGCTGCTTAAGCTAAAAATAAAAGGGTGCTCGGGTCTCCTTACAGACCAGCAACAAATACTTACTACGCGGAAAACACTATGACTATCGTGACCCTAGAAACAACACACGGCAATATCGTGATTGAACTTAATGAAGAAAAAGCACCAGAAACCGTAAAGAATTTTTTACACTATGTAAATAACGGTTTTTATGATGGCACCATCTTCCACCGTGTTATTCCTAATTTCATGGTGCAAGGTGGTGGGTTTTTACCGGACATGGTGCAAAAGAAGCCAGATGATGCCATTAAAAATGAAGCAGATAATGGCCTTAAAAATGATCGCGGTACCATCGCAATGGCCAGAACAAATGACCCACACTCAGCAACCGCACAATTCTTCATCAATCATAATGACAATGATTTTTTAAATCATACCGCGCCATCAGGTGCTGGCTGGGGTTATTGTGTTTTCGCTAAGGTCACTGATGGCATGGACGTGGTAGACGCTATTGCGGCTGTAAGCACAGGTCACGTCGACGGCCATGCTGACGTACCTACTGAAGCCGTCACTATTAATAAAGTTACCGCTGAATAAATTACCTCAATATTCGCAATGAAAGACATCGTTTTCATATCAGACCTTCACCTGATGCCTGAACGTCCTGAAACGATGGACTTATTCATACGTTTTACAGAGGATATTGCTGCTCAGGCCGATGTTCTGTATATACTTGGCGATTTTCTGGAAGTCTGGTTGGGAGATGATGATCCGGCAACGGGTTATCAGGATGTCTTTAATGCGTTAGCAAAGTTATCCATAACAAACCATACTGAAATATTTTTGATGCACGGCAATCGAGATTTTTTGATTGGCGAGAGTCTGGCGCAACGGTGTCATTTCAAACTCATTCCAGACCCACATAAGATTAACTATGAATTTAACAGCAACAACAAACGTGACATTCTGCTGCTGCACGGCGACACCTTATGTACCGATGATGTCGAATACCAAAAATTTCGACATATGGTAAGAAACCCAATATGGCAGCAACAAGTATTAGCAAAAACCTTAGAGCAGCGCTATCAACTGGCTAAAAGTCTACGAGAAAACAGCATACAGTCTACTAATACAAAAGATGAGTCCATTATGGATGTGAACCAGGCTGAAACCGAAAAAGTCTTTATGGACAATGATGTTGACTTAATCATCCACGGTCACACGCACCGCCCAGCCATTCACCATAAGAAATATAATAACGGCGAAACCACCAGAATTGTATTAGGTGATTGGCACCATAGTGGACGTTATTTACGCATTAATGGCTCGTCTAGCCTTAAACTACAGACTTATCAATAAAGCAGTATGGCATAAGATAGGATATTTAGTCCCCCTGACAGTAGCGTCATAGAATATCTAATCACGACCAACATTTATACTCACGCATCAGTCTTGCTCTAAGGGAAATACCGAAAGCAGCATGCTCTCAGCTTTCCCCATCACATAAAACACACTAAAATTGACAAAATTAACCCTAATTATTAATGATTTTCATTTGCATTTATGCAAAAATTTAACTACAGTTTCCATGCGCATTTTGAATAAGTTATTTATCCCAAAACGACAGATTAAACATGCTACTATCTAGGAGTTTAAAAATTAACATAAAAAATGCATATTGCATAAAAACCATCTGATTTATAAACATTACGACTAAATTCAAATAATAAAACAGGAAGTATGAAATGAAAAGAAGAAAGCTATTAAAATTTAGCGCTATTGCAGGTGCTGCCGTTCTAACAGGGTGTGCCACTTCAGCATCAACAAACAACACAAAAAGCAGCACAAAAAAATCTGCAGTCGCGCGCGTTGTAGTTGTAGGTGGTGGTCCGGGAGGCATCTCAGCTGCACAAAATATTAAGAAAACCAATCCTGACATTGAGGTGACGCTGGTTGAACGTAACGCTCACTATTCAACCTGTTTTGGTGGAAACTGGCTGTATTCAGGCATTGCCACAAAAGAAGAACTGACTTTCAATTATCATAATTTACCGCGTGAACATGGCATCAATATCATTCATGATGAAGTCATTGGCATTGACGCTGATAAACAATTGGTTAATCTTGCCATGCACGATCAACCGCTAGCATATGATCGTCTAATTGTCTCACCAGGTATTTCATTCCGTTGGGACATGATTGAAGGACATAATGACAGCACAACCTTCATGGTGCCACATGCATGGAAGGCAGGACACCAGGCATTGATGCTGAAGGCCCAGCTCAATGCGATGCCAGAAAACGGCACCATGGTTTTAGCCGCACCACCTAATCCTTTCCGTTGTCCTCCTGGGCCTTATGAACGCGCCAGCATGATCGCCGCTTACATGAAACGCGAAAAACCCAGAGCAAAACTGATTATTATGGATGCCAAAGAAAAGTTCTCTAAACAGGGTAAATTTACCGCTGGCTGGGAAAAACATTATGGTTTTGGTACTGATAATGCCATCATTGAATGGGTACCAAAATCTATGGGTGGTGATATTCAGCGTATTGACCCACGCAAAAAAGAGCTCATCACCTCCGATGGTGAAACCATTAAAGCTGATGTGATTAATTATGTACCTGCACAAAAAGCAAATACCACAGCGGTGCGCATGGGTCTGGTTGATGACTCTGGCTGGTGCCCAATTGACCATGAAACATTCGAATCAAAACGGGTTCCAAACGTACATGTCCTTGGTGATGCCAGCATTGCCAGCCCAATGCCTAAGTCAGCTTTCTCTGCCGACTCTCAAGGCGTAGTTTGTGGGCGTGCTGTGGCCAACTTGCTAGGTGGTAAAGCGACTGATCCTGATGCTACTTTGACAAATCACTGTTTTTCATTGGTGACTGCTGATTATGGCATTTCAGTACTGGCTTCATATAAGCTGGAGAACCGAAAAATCCAGAGAACTGGCGGTGGCCTTTTCCCGACCGATGGTAACTTTAAGCGAGAGGCTGTATCTGCTCATGCATGGTATCAAGGTATAACGGGTGCAATGTTTAAATAAAACGGACTTTTATCTCCATAAAAAAACCCAGCTAATGCTGGGTTTTTTTATGGAGTATAAGAAAATTCAGGGCTGATAAATTGTAATTTTATAAGAAACTGCTGGTCAGGTAACTCAAGCTCCTAGCTCAAATAAAGACTGTTACAACAGCAAAGCAAGCGCCAGTCAAAATGCCCTTGCTTTTTCACAAGAAAAGTACAGGCTTAATCAAAATTGCGTAACAAACCCTGCATTTCATCATGACTAAAGCCCGCCTGAAGGCGTGCCTCGGTATCAAATGGGCCAAATCTGGCACCTTGCATATATTTTTTTATCAAAGCAAGAAACGTTTCTTTCGATTCAAGGCCGCGCTCGTCGCACAACGTTTTATACCAGTAGGAACCTATTTTTACATGACCAATTTCATCTTCAAATATCTTTTGTAAAATTGAAATTAGCTGCCTGTCACCAGTAGCCTGTAGTTTTTCTATCATGCCCGGCGTCACATCAAGTCCCCTCGCCTCCAGTACACGCGGCACCAGTGCCATTCGGGTCAAAACATCAAAATCCGTTTTAACAGCCATTTCCCAAAGTCCATTATGGGCTGTTAAATCGCCGTAAGCCATGTCATGCTGCTTAAGGTAATCTGACAATAAAGTAAAGTGTAAGGCTTCTTCAGCTGCGACGCGACACCAGTCAGAATAATATTTCTCTGGCATGTTTTGAAAACGATAAACTGCATCTAATGCCAGGTTAATGGCGTTAAATTCGATATGTGCAATAGCATGCACTAACGACAGGCGTCCTTTCAGGCTGGAAAAATTACGTTTTGGCACGTCTTTAGCATCAACCAGTTTAGGGTTGTCAGGTCGCCCTGGCACAGGAAGCGCTCTTACGCTCGACAGTGATTTAACCTCTAATTGCCCGTCTAGCCATTTTTGTTCCAACAAATAAGTGGCTATAACATTCTTATGTGGGTTGTCAAGTAACAACCAGTACAGCGCCTGATC